>NZ_JBHVWF010000005.1:0-118189 GCF_042882365.1 Streptomyces sp. NPDC058221
GCTCCCCGGGCCGCCCGCCGTGTTCCCGCCCCTGTCTCTACTTCGTACTGCCGTCGTCGTTCTTCCGCAGCAGCGCCCCGATGTGGGCCGCCGCCGTCGACAGGTGTCGGCGGGCCTCGGCCAGCTGCTCCTGTGTGACGCCGCGGTCCCGCGCCACGTCCCGGATGTCGTCGCGGAAGCGGTCGAGCAGACGGTCCAGATCGCGTGCCGGGTCGCCCGTACTGTCCGCGTCCTTGCCCCAGTCGGGGTCGGCGTCGGCGGGTTCCGGCTTGATGTACGGGGGCCAGTTGCCGGTACGGGCGAGGCCGCCCAGCTGGCCGGTGATCTCTGCCAGCCCTTCCCGGACGCCCGAGGGCCAGTCGCCCCGGGCGAAGTGCTCCTGGACCTGACGGGCGGCGTTCTGCATCTGCTCGCGCGCCCGGTCCTGGGCCTCCTTGGCCTGGCGGCGGGCCTGCTGGGCGTCCTCGCGGGCGCGGCGGGACTCGTCCTTCGCCCGGCGGGCCTGCTCCTTCCACTCCTGCTTGGCCTTGCGCAGCTCCTCCTTCGCGGAGCGCCATGTCTCCTTGTCGCCGAAGTCGAGGTCACCGAGGTCACCGAAGCCGCCGAACGGGAACTCCTTGCCGGACTTGCCGGTCCCGGGCCGGTCGCTGCCGTGGCGGGACTCGTCCGCCGCGGCGCGCATCTCGCTGCGCAGCTTGCCCGCGGCGCCGCGGACGTCGTCGCGGATCTCGGCGGCCAGTTCGGAGACCGACTCCCTGATCTCCAGCTCCAGATCGGCGAGCTCGCCGGTACGGCCCGCCAGTTCGGCGCGGCCGGCGTCGGTGATCGAGTAGACCTTGCGGCCGCCCTCGGTGGCATGGGTGACCAGTCCCTCGGCCTCCAGCTTGGCCAGCCGCGGATAGACCGTGCCGGCCGAGGGCGCGTACAGCCCCTGGAAGCGTTCCTCCAGCAGCCGGATGACTTCGTAGCCGTGGCGCGGGGCCTCGTCGAGCAGCTTCAGCAGGTAGAGGCGCAGGCGGCCGTGGGCGAATACGGGGGGCATGTCAGAGCACCTTTCCGGTCGGCTCGGCGTCGTGCGGACCGTCCTCGGACGGTGGGCGCCGCAGGAGTGCGATGGAGCCGGAGACCGTCGTCGCCTTCAGCGTCCCGGTCCCGGAACCGAGCGTGCCGGTGATCCTCTTCGCCCCCCACTGGCCATTGACCCGGAGGTCCTCGAAGCCGTTGGAGACGGAGCCGCTCGCGGTGTTCGCCTCCACCTTGGCGTCCGCCGGGTGCGGCAGCCGGATGGCGACCTCGCCGGAGACGGTGGTGAGCCTGATGTCCGTGGGCTTTCCGGTCGGGTCCAGATCGAGCACCATGTTCCCGCTGACCGATTCGGCGCGCACGGAGACTCCCGCGCCCTCCACGACCGTCAGATCGCCCGAGACCGAGTGGAAGCGCAGCTCGCCGGTGACGGACTGGGCCTCCAGGTTGCCGGACACGGTCTCCGCGCCGACCGGCCCCGCCAGTCCGACGAGGGTGGTGTCGCCGGTGACGCCGCGTACGTCCGTACGGCCGCGGATTCCGGAGACGAAGGCTCCGGCGCCGACCACGCCGACCTCCACCGCCGATCCGGCCGGGACCGCCAGCGAGACGGCCGCGCGGCGGTGCCAGCCCTTGCGGTCGAACCACTTGAGGAGGCCCTGCCAGGTCAGGTCCTCGTAGGCGACGGTGAGGACGCCGTCCTGCTGGGTCACGATCAGCGGCGGTCCCTCGATGTCGGTGACCTCCAGCCTGGCAGTCGGTTCGTCGGTGCCGACGACGTCGACCGTGCCGTTGACAATGCGCACGTTGAGCGCCCGCACGGGTTCGTCGAAGGCGAGCTTCTGCGGATCGGCGATGGCCCACGTCGACACAGGCATGGATCTGACCTCCTGGGGAGCGCGGATGACGCAACATATCGCGTCTCTTGCAGAACACGATATATCGCGGATCGGGGAAGTCAAGACAGGTCGCGGTCCGCGAGGGGTGAGTGCATGGCCCATATCGCAACAAACCATGACTATGTGTCCTACGGTGTGAGGCATGGACGCGGACGCGACATCACCCGTGGGGGCACTGCTGCTGTGCCGGGCCGAACCCGAGACCGTGCGGCCGGTCGCCCACCTGCTGCGCGAGCGGATGCTGCTCGCGCCCGCCGGAGGCGGGTGGAGCGTCCTCGTACCGGAGGGAACGCCCTGGCGGGACCGGCGGGCGGGGGAGCCGGCCGAGCCCGTCGACCGGGTGCTGGGCGGCTGGGCCACCGCACTCGCGGTCGGCTCCACCTGGCCGGTCCTCGCGCTCTGGTGGGACGGAGACCGGGCCGGGCACACCCTTGCCGCGGGATTCCGCCGCCCGGTCGGCTACGTCTGGCTCGCCGACGGGACCCCGGCCGGTGAGGACGAGGCGATGCGTACGTTCGCCGAGCGGCTCGGCCTCGATCCCGTACTGGACGTCCAGGCGCTCGAAGCCCTGACCCGCCCCGATCCGGAGTCTGACGCCGCGGCCCGGCTGCGCGGACTGCTCGCCGTCCTCACCCGCAGCGGGCTGACGCTCCCGCCCGGCCTCGGCCCCGGCGCGTCCGCAGCTGCGCTGACCGCCGCGGCCGACGCGGGCCCGGAGGCCGAACGGATCGCCTGGACCGGTTGGCGCGACGTGGTCCGGGTGGAGCTCGAAGCGGTGGAGAACAGCCGCGTCGGGCCCTGGATGCGCGGCCCCAGGGCCCGCGCCCTGGCAGGCGCCCAGCTGGCGGCGGGTCTCCCGCTCGCCCTCTGGGGAGCCGGCCGGCGCAGCGGAGGCTGGTGCTTCGCCGGGGCGCTGCTGATGGTGCACGGCGCGCTCGGTCTCGCGTATGACCGGATCAGGGACGAGGGCCCGGACGGCGGGGCGGCCTGACGGACGGCCGACGGCGGTGACTACTCCTCGTCGTCCTCGTCGTCCAGCCGTGCCAGCCAGGTGGCGAGGCGCTCGACCGGCACCTCGAAATCGGGATTCAGATCGACGAACGTACGCAGCTGCTCGGAGAGCCACTCGAAAGTGATCTCTTCCTCGCCTCGCCGCTTCTCCAGCTCCTCGATACCGCGGTCGGTGAAGTACATGGCGGCAAGTTTAATGCCTGGTGGCAGCCCGGAACGGCGCCGGTACCCGGCCCGGACCGGCCGTGCGGACGGTGGCCGAAACGGACCCCCGCGCCCCCGCGCCGTGGTTCACGTACCTCGCATCGGCCGACTACGCCC
Source organism: Streptomyces sp. NPDC058221 (assembly GCF_042882365.1). Classification (NCBI taxonomy): domain Bacteria; kingdom Bacillati; phylum Actinomycetota; class Actinomycetes; order Kitasatosporales; family Streptomycetaceae; genus Streptomyces; species Streptomyces sp. NPDC058221. The sequence goes on from NZ_JBHVWF010000005.1 coordinate 3,255, forward strand.
GTTAACCTGCGGGTAGTTGGGGAACGGGGGGTGTCATGGGTGACAGTGGGGCCCGTATTACGCGCATTGAGATGCCGGACGGCACGCCGGTCTGGGCCCGGATCTCGGGAGCCGAGGAGCTGGACCGTCCGGCGCCCGGTGACGGTCCGACGTACACCGACACCGGGTTCGGGGACATCGCCGACCGGGTGCAGGCCCGGGTCGAGAGCCTGCAGTCGGTGGTGACCAGTGTCGCGCGCTCCCTCGCCGTGCCGCTGCGCGCCGTGCGGCCGGACGAGGTCAGTGTCGAGTTCGGGATCGAGCTCACCGCCAAGTCGGGCAAGGTCGTCGGACTCCTCGCGGACGGCGAGGCCAAGGGGGCCATCAAGGTCACGCTCACCTGGAACGGCGGCGGACCACCCGTCGACCCGCCTCCGCCTCCGCCGGCTCCCGTGCCCGCGCAGGCGCCGGCGCCTGCGGCGGGAACGCCCGCCGCCGTGCCGCCGGTGCCGTTCGCGCCCCCGGGAGCGCCGCCCGTCGCACCGGCGCCCACACCCCCGGGCCCGCCCGCCGGGGCACCCCCCGGCGCCCCGGCGCACCCGGACGGGGCGGACGACACCGACGGTGGCAGGGCATGACCTCGGATGGGGACGGGGGCGCAGAGGGGGGTCTGGGCGGGCCGCAGGCTGCGCTCATGGACCTCGTGCATGACTCCACCGTGCGCATCCATCACCCGGGGTCCGGGTATGCCCATGACGGACCGGGCGGGGACTTCTTGGGGAGCGGCTTCTTCATCGCCCCGAGCTGGATCCTCACGTGTGCGCACGTGGCAACGAGGGGGGAGGGGGGCGTGGTGAACGTGTGGTTCAAGGAGGACCGCTACAGCACCGAACTGAGCGAGGTGCCGGGCAAGGTCGTCGCCGCGATGCCCGGCGCCCGGCCACCGGGCGCGGGCGGCTGGCCGGCCCCCGACCTCGCGCTCATCAAGCTCCAGCGGCCGGTCGAACACACCTGTGTCTACGTCACCGAGCGCTCGGAGGCGATGCTCCGCAGCCGCGAGATCCACTGTGTGGGCTGGGCGCCCTCGCAGGGCGGCGGGCTGCTGAAGCGCAGCGGTGTCTGTGTGGTGAAGGGGGCCTACGGTGCGTCGGACGACGCCGAACAGGTCGTCCGGCTCGACGGCGACTGGCTGGAGCTGGGCATGTCGGGCGGCCCCGTGGTGGATCTCGCCCGGGGCGAGGTGGTCGGGGTGATCAAGTCGCGGCTCGACAACCACCAGGGCGGAACGGCTGTGGGGATCGAGCGGCTGCGCACCCTGAAGGTGCCGTCCACACCCGTCGAGGCCGAGGCGGACGACACCTATCAAGCGGTCTTCCACGCCCATGACCGCTACCACTCGGACCGGCACAACAGCCCGGCCAGCACCGAGCGGACCTGGGCCGACGCGCAGAGCGAGCTGTCGGCCCCGCCCGGCGGGGTCCTCGGCCCCAAGCGGCGGGCGGACCTGCTGGGGCGGCTCGCGGAGTTCCCGCCCCCGGTCAGCACCCGCAGCCTGCTCGTCCTCCTCGACTCCCTGCCCGGTGTCCACTCCCGGGACCACCGCCCGGCCCCGCGCGGCTGGCGGGACGGTCTGGGGGCGTTGTACGACACCCGCGCCCGGGACCGGGAAGCCCCGCTCGAACTGGTCCTGCGCTACTGCATGGGCGTGCTCGCCGCCGACCGCCCCTTCGACGTGCCGTCCACCAGGACAGCGGCCAAGCTGCTGTGGGACTGGGTGAAGCGGATCGCGGAGGAGGAGCTGTCCCGGGACTTCCGCCAGCAGCTCGCGCTTGACTGGGCGGCCGTCCGGCTGCGCATGGAGGAGAACCGCCGCCGGGCCCGTGCACCGGTGAACGAACCCGTCCGGTACGGCGAACGCGCCTGCGTCCTGCTGGAGCTGGCACCGCAGGGCTGGGTCCGGGACCGCTACGACTGGCGCATCGGCGTCGCCCGCCCCGGCGAGGACATGCTGCCCGTCGCCGAGGACAGCCAGGGCTCCGCGCTCGACACCCTGCCGGACCGGCTGGCCGCCGCGCTCACCGAGGCGTTCCGGCAGTGCGACGAGCCGGGCAGCCCCGCCCTGCTCCAGGTCGCCGTCGCCCCCGCGCTGTTCGGCCTCGAGGTCGACCGCTGGGAGCTCCCCTCCGACGGACTGCCGCTCGGCGTCGTACGCCCGGTGGTCCTGCGCAGCACCTACCAGGGCCCGGCCGACGAGCGCCCGGCGCGCTGGAACGCCACATCGGAGACCGGGATCCGGGCCGAAGTCATCGACTGCGAGAGCGGATTGCGGGTACGAGTACCGGAGGTCGCACAACTGCGCACCCTGGCACCCGAAAGCGTGCCGGTGCTGTGCCGTTACGGCAGCCGGCCGGACCCCGGGACCACGGCCGGTGTGGTGCGGGTTCTCGACGCCGGCTTCTCGGTGGCGCTGCTGCAACGGCGGCCGACGGAGAGCGACACGGTCTGCACGGAATTCCACCGGCGGGTGGCCGAGGCGGTCGACGAGGCGCACGCCCTGGACGGGCTGCCCCTGAAGGTGCACGAGTTGAGAAAAGGAGTGAGTGCGGAACGTACGGAGACCTACTGGTCCGACGGCGTCGCTCTCTACTTCGACGACCCCCACCACCCCCTGCCCGGTTCGGACGAGTTCCTGGAGGCGCCGTGACGGGACGCGCCGGTCATCATCCCCCGGAGGGCCGCAGCGGCCCGCCCCTTACGGGAGGTACGCCGGATCGATACGGTAAAGAATGCCGGACGGCTGCTGTCCCTGGCGGACGAGTGACAACGAGGACCACGCAATGAGTGAACCCAGCGAGTGGCTCATCTACCGCGGGATCGGTGAACCGCACGACGGCGTACCGCAGTTGCCGCCCCCGCCGCCCTGGCGCGACTTCGCGGGCGGCCGCGGGGCACCGGCGGACGGGGACGACTCCGCCGACCGCCGGCTCGGTATCCCCGGACGCATCGCCGAGGAGCACCGGCCGGGCGCCGAGGAGCTCGAAATGATCAACGCCGCGCTGTATCTGCGTCGACCGCTGCTGGTCACCGGGGACCCGGGTGCCGGAAAGAGCACCCTGGCCCACTCGGTCGCCCGGGAGCTCGAATTCGGCAAGGTGCTGCGCTGGCCCATCGTCAGCCGCTCCACCCTGCTGGACGGCCTCTACCACTACGACGCGATCGCCCGGCTCCAGGACGTGCAGATCGCCTCGCACGCGTCCGCCGGCGGGGGAGCCGGTGCCGACTCCGCCCAGAACGTGGGCAGTTACATCCGGCTCGGCCCGCTGGGGACGGCACTGCTGCCCTCCGACCGGCCGCGGGTGCTGCTCATCGACGAGCTCGACAAGAGCGATATCGATCTGCCCAACGATCTGCTCAACGTGCTGGAGGAGGGCGAGTTCGCCATTCCCGAGCTGGAACGGATCGTGGACCGGCTGCCGGACGGCGAGGCGGACGTACTCGACCACGACGGCAACAAGGTGCGGATCAAGGGCGGCCGGGTCCAGTGCCAGGCGTTCCCGTTCGTCGTCCTCACCAGTAACGGCGAGCGGGACTTCCCGGCCCCGCTGATGCGCCGCTGCATCCATCTGGAGCTCGACCGCCCCGACCACAAGCGGCTGGCCGCCTTCGTCAAGGCCCATCTGGGCGAGGAGGCGGCCCGCTCCAGCGAGGACCTCATCACCCACTTCCTGGAGCGGTCGCGCAGCGAACTCCTGGCCACGGACCAGCTGTTGAACGCGATCTACCTCACCCATGCGGCGGCGCCGACCGGCCGCGACCGGCTGGCCGACCTGCTCATCCAGCGACTCGACCGGCCGAGGTGAGGTACTGATGCCCGGGGCGGACGAGACGCCGGGTGCGCCCGGGGCGGACGGGGCGCCCGGGGCGGCGGATGCCCTCGAACCGTACGACGGAGGGTTACTGCCCACGCTCGTCGCCCGGCTTCGCGGGGCCGGGCTCGATCCCGACGTCGAGCAGCTCTGTGATGCCCTCTGGCTGGCCGGCTGGACCCGCACCCCCGGCGTGCCGGAGGACAACGAGGACGATGCCGGCACAGCCCCCTCGCCGGGACGGACGCCCGAGGGGCCCCCGGGCCCGGGGCGGCCGGTGGACCCGCGCGGCCCTCGCGTCCCGGACACCGACGGGGACGAGCCGCCCGGCGAGCCGCATGGACCGGGCGACGATGGGCGGATCGCCCTGTACCCCGTGCCGCACTCCGCGCCCGACGGCGGCGAACGGGACGACGGTGACCCCACGGGCCGCGGGAGATCCGGTCCCGAGCCTCGCGCCACCGTGCTCACCCTCGGCGTGCCGGCCGCTCCAGTCCTGCCGGCCCCCCTCGAACTCACCCGTGCACTGCGCCCGTTGCAGCGCTACCGCCCGGTCTCCGCTCCGCTGCGCCGCGCCCTGGACGAGGAGGCGACCGCGGATCTCAGTGCCCGCGCGGGCGGCATGGTCATGCCGGTGTTCCGTGGGGTCGGGCGGGCCGACGCGATCCTCCAGTGCGTCATGGACGCCTCGTCCTCCATGCTGGTGTGGGACCGGATGTTCGGGGAACTCCAAAAAATCTTTGGGCAGTTGGGCGCCTTCCGGGATGTGCAGGTGCGCTATCTGCACCAGGGCCCGGACGGCGGCTGTGCGGTCAGCCGCAGCTCCGACCCGGCCGCGGCCCCGCTGCACACCGCGGACCGGCTCAGCGATCCGACCGGACGCCGCGTCACCGTGGTGATCAGCGACTGCGCCGGGCCGCTCTGGCACAGTGGGCGCGCCCACCGGCTGCTGCACCAGCTGGCCAGGCAGGCCCCCGTCGCCGTGCTGCAGCCGCTGCCGCAGCGCATGTGGAACCGCACCCGGCTGCCGGTCACCTTCGGCTCGCTGTCCCGGGGTGACGGCCTCGCCGGAGCCACCCAGCTGAAGGTCACCGAGGACGCCGGCACCGGCCCCGCGGTGCACCCCGGCGCCCTGGCCGTCCCGGTCCTCCCGCCGGCGCCGGACGCGCTGGCGGCCTGGGCCAGGCTGCTCTCGGGCACCGGCGCGGCACGGATCTCCGGAGCGGTCGGCTGGGTACGGGCCGACCAGCCCGCGGCGGCCGCGCAGCGCTCGGGCGCCACCCTCTCCTCTCTCCAGCTGGTCAGCCGCTTCCGTTCGACGGGCTCCCCGGTGGCCGGGCAACTGGCCGTCTATCTCGCGGCCGCCCCCCTCTACCTGCCGGTGATGCAGCTCGTGCAGCGCACGATGCTGCCCCAGTCCGGCCCCTCCGAACTCGCCGAGGTACTGCTGAGCGGACTCCTCTCGCGCGCCGACGGCGGCGGGGGCCGCGGACAGTGGTACACGTTCGAGCCCGGCGTCCAGGAGGCGCTGCTCGGTCCGCTCGGCCGGGACGAGGCCCTGCTCGTGCTCAAGCACTGCTCGGAGTACATCGAGACGCGGTTCGGCAAGGGCGGGCCCAACTTCCCCGCTCTGGCCTTCGCCCAGCTCGGCGACGGCGGGGCAGGTATCTCCCCGCGCGCCACCGGGCGCGACAGCACGGGCGCCGGCGGCGAGGAGTCCGACGACGGCGAGGAGAACGAGGCGGACGGGGGGACGGAGAGGCTCGGAGGCCCGCGCGTCCCCCATGCCTTTGCCGAGGTGGCAGCCCGCGTACTGGAGCGATTCATGCCCGTGCCCCCCAGATTCGTGACCCCGCCACCGACCGCGCCCGGAAGCGCCCCCGCCGTTGAGCGCGCCCGCGAGCTCGTGCGGCAGTTCGACGCCGACAAGATGGTGCAGCGCCTCATCGACGCCGTCCAGCTGCTGCGGGGAGCCACCGAGAACGGCCCGCAGCAGCCGGACGACCCCGGACTCTGGGCGGAGTACGCGCGCTGCGTCCTGCGGCTGTGGGAGGTGCAGGGCGGCGCCGAGCTGCTCCGGGAGGCCGAGCACGCCGCCGAACGGGCCGCCGCGATTCCCGGCGCGGTACGCGAACGGGCCGTACTGGCCAAGGTGCTGCACGCAGCGGCCGACGACCGGCGGCGGCGCGGCGACCGGCGCGGCGCCCTGGACCTGCTGCGCCGCGCCGACCGCGAGTACACCGCCGCGTGCGCGGCCCCTGGCCTGGAGCCGGGTGAGGCGCTGCGGCTCACCCTGGAGCGGGTGCGGGCCCTGGAGGCGCAGTGGCGGCTCGACGGCGACAGCGCCCTGCTGCAGAGCGCTTGCGGGATGCTGGAGGCCTTCGCCGACGCCTGGCCCGACCAGGGGAACCGGCCCGCCGCCCTCCCGCTCCAGCACGGCCGGACGCTGCTGAAGCTGGCCGGCGCCACCGAGGACACGGAACAGTCAAGGGAGTTCGCCGGGCAGGCCGCCCGCTCGCTGCGCACCGCCTTCGCCCAGGGCGGCCGGCACACCATGGGCACCGAGGTCCGCATCGTGCTGGACCTGGTGGACGCGCTGCTGGCCTCCGGTGATGAACCGGACGAGGCCGCGGCCCTGACCGCCCAGGCGCTGGAGACCGTACGGGAGCAGCGGCAGCGCGCCCAGCTGCAGATCAGGGCCGGACGGGTCCGGGCCGCCCGCTACGAGCACACCGGAGACCCGGACGAACTCGTGGGCGCAGCCGACTGGTTCGCCCGTGCATCCCGAGGCATCCCCCGGGACTCCCGGGCCCACACCGACCTGCTCGCCGAATGGGGCGGCACGCTGCTGCGCCGCGCCGAACTGCCGGACGGCGGAGCGCACATCGGCGCGGCGGTGCGGGTGCTGCGCGACTGCCGCACCGAGACGCCGGCCGGAGGCGCGCACCAGTCCGAGCGGCTGCTGATGCTCGGCCGGGCGCTGATGCTGCGGCACCGGGCGACGACGGACCGGGTCGACCTGCGGGAGGCCGAGTACCTCTTCGGGCTCGCGGCGCAGGAGGCCGCGGCCCCGCTGACCGCGGCGCGCTGCTGGCTCGAGCTGGGCAGGGCCCATCTGGAGGCCGCGGATCTCATGGACCGGCCGGCCCGTCGCGACCAGGCGGCGGAGGCCTTCCGCTCGGCCGCCGAGTCCGCCCGGCAGGCAGAAGCGGAGCAGATGAGTCCGCAACGGCTTCAGGAGGCAGTGGAGTTGGGTGCTACAGCCAACCACTGGCGGGGTATGACGTATGAGAGAGCGGGGCGCCCCCGGGCCGCGCGGGAGGCGTACCGGGCGGCCCGCCTGGAGTGGCGCAAGCTGCCGGACGGCGGCGGCGCGGCGGGTGAGTCGACCGCCGAGCGGCTGGCCGGGCTGGAGCGCTGAGTGCTCAACGACGAGCACCCGGCACGGCGGCACCGCCCGGGACCGGGCACGACCGGCGCGCGACCGGCGCCGGCCGAGGTGCGGACAGCAGGACGAAGCGGGTCAGGGACGTGGGACCGGCGGTGTGCGCTCAACGGCGAGCGCGGCGCGGCGGGCCCGGTGCTGAGTACGGGGAGGCGTGATGAGCGAGTCGACACGTAACGACGGGGCGGGCGGGCCCGGTGCCGCCGGCGGTGGTGCGTCCGGAGCCACGGGCGCGCTGCCGGATCTGCTGGGGCTCGATCTGGAGACCCTGCGGACCCTGGACCACCCGGTGCTGACCGAGGTGGTCGCGGATCTGCGCGGCCGCGCCGAACAGCCCCGCGAGATGCTCTGGGGCTTCAACAACGCCTTCTGAGGCGGACGGCTCCGCCGTGCCCCGGACCGGACCCGCACGGTTTCGGCCCGGGGCACGGCCGTTCAGGACATCATCGCCCGGGACGGGTCTGGCCGCGCCGCGCGCCGGGGATACTCACCCCGGGCCGGTGCGGGTGACCGTCCCGGCAGACGTACAGCACGGGGGTGCCGGAGTGGTCCGACGGGCGACGCCGCAGGGGGAGCAGCGGTACGCGGACGGGAGCGGCGAGCCGTTCCCGGGCGCCGGACCGCGCCCGGAACCCGGCGGCGACGGCCCGCACCGGGGCGTGCCGTTCGGGCAGTTCATCGTGAAGGTGCACGGCCGCTGCAACCTCGCCTGCCGGTACTGCTATCTGTACGAGGGCCCCGACCGGACCTGGCGGGACCGGCCGGCCGCCGCCGCACCCGCCGTCCTGGACCGCACCGCGGACCGGATCGCCGAACACGCCGCCGCGCACCGGCTCCGGCACATCGCCCTGGTGCTGCACGGCGGCGAACCCCTGCTCGCGGGCCCGGCCCGGCTGGCCGCCCTCGCCGGCCGGGTCCGGGAACGGGTCCCGGGGGACTGCACCGTCCACGCCACCGTGCAGACCAACGCCACGCTGCTCACCGACGCACGCGTCACCACGCTCGCCCGGCACGGCATCAGCATCGGCATCAGCCTGGACGGCGGCCTGGCCGCGCACAACACCCAGCGCACCGACCACGCGGGCCGCCCCTCCTGGCCCGCCGCCGTGCGTGGAGCCCGGCTCCTCGCCGACCACCACCCCGACGCGTACGCGGGCATCCTCACCGTCGTGGACCCGCGCACCGACCCCGTGGAGATGTACGAGTCGCTGCTCGCCCTGCGCCCGCCGGCCCTGGACCTGCTCCTGCCGCACGGCAACTGGACGAGCCCGCCGCCGGGCCTGCCGGACCTGGCGCACACCCCCATGGGCCCCGGTTCCGGCCGGGCCACCCCGTACGGCGACTGGCTGTGCGCCGTCTTCGACCGCTGGTGGCCGGCGGCCCGGCGGGAGACCAGGATCCGGCTCTTCGAGGAGTGCGTCGCCCTGCTCCTCGGCCTGCCCGCCGCCACCGAATCCCTGGGCCTGGACCCCATCAACGCGATCGTCGTCGAGACCGACGGGTCGATTGAACAGGTCGACTCCCTCAAGTCCGCCTACGACACGGCAGCCGCCACCGGACTCGACGTCTTCCGCCACACCTTCGACGACGCCCTGCGCCACCCCGGCGTCGCCGCCCGCCAGGCAGGTGCCGGCGCGCTCGCCGCCGCCTGCCGTGCCTGCCCGCTGCTGACCGTCTGCGGCGGGGGCCACTACGCCCACCGCTACCGCGCAGAGAACGGCTTCATCAACCCGTCCGTCTACTGCGCGGACCTCGAACGGCTGGTGCGCCACGTGGCGCACCGGCTCGCCGACGCAACCGCAGGAGACCCCCCATGAGTCCCGCCATCCCCGATCGCGTACTGCGCGAACTCGGCCGCACCGAGGGCGACACCGACTCCCTCGGCCTGCTCGTCCGCGACCAGGACACCCGCCGCCTCGTCCTCCTCAGGGCCCTGCTCGACGCCGCGGCCGCCGCCCCCACGACCGTGTGCCCACCCCCGCTGCTGGACCGGCTGCGCGAGGACTGGGCGCTGCTCGAAGCGGCCGAGCACACCGACCGCGACGCGGCACGCGCCGTCCTGTTCCACCCCATGACCGGCCCCTGGGCGCAGCGCCTCCTGGGTGGCCTCACCGGCACCGCCGCCACCGGCCCCGAACTCCGCGCCGACCTGGCCCATCTGAGCTGCCTCGCCGCGGCGGCCGCGATCCGTGCCGCACTGCCCTGCGCCGCCCGGCTCACCCCCCACGACGGACTGCTCTGCCTGCCCACCCTGGGAGCGGTACGCGCGGACACCGGGCCGGTCGAAATCCACTACGCGGCAGGGGAGATGACCGTCCGCCCGGCCGGTGCACCACCCCTCTCGGTACGGACCCTGCCGGACGGCACCCTGAGCTCGGCCGACCCCCGCTGGCTGCCCGTGCTCACCCTGCCCGCCGTACTGCCGGGCGCCGGCCCCGTACCCCTGGACGACCTCGACCCGTACCGCACCCGCGGCACCGGACTCGAACGCCACGGACTGAGCGCCGCCACCCACATCGACGACCACGAGCGCAAGGCCTGGAGCGAGTCCTGGTCCGGGGTCGAACCCCTGCTGCGGGTGGGCGGCGAGCACCGGCTCACCGAAGCGGCCGTCCTGCTGCGCTGCCTCGTCCCGCTCGGACCGCCGCCCGGCTCCGGGCCGGCCGGCCGGGGCGCGGCCCACTGCAGCGGCACCCGGCGCGAGGCGTTCGGAGCGGTCCTCAGCAGCAAGCCCGCCACACCCGCCTACTTCGCCTCGACCCTCGTGCACGAACTCCAGCACACCAAGCTCGCCGCGCTCGGCGCACTCGTCCGCCTGCACCACGAGGACGCCACCCCGCGCCACTTCGCACCCTGGCGCTCCGACCCCAGGCCCTTCGACGGGCTGCTCCAGGGCGCCTACTCGCACCTGGCGCTCGCCGACTACTGGCAGCGGTTCGCGCTCGGCGCGCGGCGGGTCACCCACCGCGATCTGGCCTGGGCGGAACACGCGCGCTGCCGCCAGCAGATCGGCGCCGTACTGCCGGTACTCGCCGGCTCGGCAGCGCTGACGGCCGAGGGCCGGGTGCTCGTCAACGAGATGATCACCGTCTACCACCGTCTGGAGGATTCGCCGCCACCCACGGGTCACCTGGCCCGTGCGGAGGCATATGTGAGTACCGCCCGAGTGATATGGCAGCAGAGGAACGGATCGCCCAGGACCTGAGCAGCCAGGTGATTCCGGCCGGAGCGGGACCGCTCCGGTGTATCTTGAAAGAGCTCGCAACGAGGTCAGGGAGACGGTTGAATGCCCGGAACGCGTAAGCAAGTTGGAGCAACCGGGGCGCAAACCGTCACCCTCAGTTTCGCCGGTTTCAACCGGGCCTGGGCGGCGTGGATCGCGGACCGGCTCGAGCGGCGCGGGGTGACGGTCGTACAGCAGCGCTGGGACCCGCCGGTCGAGGTCCCGCTGGAGGACGCCCTGCGGGACCTGATGCTGTCCCGCGGCCGGATCCTGGTCCTGCTCAGCGACTGGTACTTCCAGGTCGGGCCCCGCAGCCACGAGGAGTGGAACCGGGCCCTGCGCGAGGTCGTCGCCCCCGATCCGGACCGTTTCGCCGCGGTGTCCCTCACCACCGCGGCCCTGCCCGGCGCCACCTCGGTCTACGGCGCCGCGGACCTGACGAACGTCGGCGCGGACGAGGCCGAACGGCGGCTGCTGGTGCGGCTGGGACTGCCCACCGATCCGCTGCCCGAGACCGCCGTGGGGCGGCCGGGCCCGCGCTACCCCGCCGACACCCCCGAGGTCTGGGGCGGGGTGCCGCGCCGGAACACCCGCTTCACCGGCCGCGAGGAACTGCTCAGCAAGGCCTACACCGCCCTTCAGGACGCCGGGAGCGGCGCGGGCGTCGTCGCGCTCCACGGCATGTCCGGCGTGGGCAAGACCCAGCTGGCCGCCGAGTACGTCTACCGGTTCGGCTCCGAGTACGACGTGGTGTGGTGGGTCCCCGCCGACCGGCGCGCCCTCTACCGCCAGAAGCTCGCCGAACTCGCCCCGGAGCTCGGCCTGTCCACCGGCGCGGAGTACGGCGAACGGCTGCGCGCCGTACGTGACTCGCTGCGCCGCGGCGACCCGCACTCCCACTGGCTGCTGGTCCTGGACGGAGCCGACGAGCCGGAACAGATCTGGGACCTGGTGCCGACCGGCCCCGGCCACGTCCTGATCACCTCCCGCAACCCCGAGTGGAGCGAGCACAACAGCAACCTCGTCGAGGTGCCGGTCTACGCCCGCGACGAGTCGGTCGCCTTCATCCGCCGCCGGGCCCCGCGCCTCACCCAGACCGAGGCCGACCGGCTCGCCGAGGCGCTGGAGGACCTCCCGCTGCTGCTCGACCAGACGGCCGGCTGGCTGAACGACTCCGACATGTCGGTCGAGGAGTACATCGAGCTCCTGGGCGGCGGCATCGACCAGGACGTCGTCAAGGTCTCCGCCGACTTCCCGCTGGCCTTCCAGACCGCCTGGTCGATACTGCTGAACAAGCTCCGGGACACCGTCCCCGAGTCCGTCGACCTGCTGCGGCTGTGCAGCTTCTTCGCCCCCGGCTCCATTCCCGTACGGCTGCTGAAGGAGATGCCGCCGGGAGAGATGCCCGAGCAGCTCTCCGGCCTGATGAACGACCCGCTGCTGTGGAACAAGGCGATCGGGCAGCTGCGTCAGTACTCCGTGGTCCGCCTGGAGTCCCACGAGTCCGTCGCCGACGAGACGTCCTCCGGCGAGTCGATCTACCTGCACCGCATGGTCCACCAGATCGTCCGCAAGGACATGCCGGAGCGCGACCGCCAGGAGTTCATCGACGTGGTCCGCCGCGCTCTCGCCGCCGCGGACCCAGGCCGCCCCACGGACACCAGGCAGTGGCCCACGTACGCGGAGATCGCCCCGCACCTGAAGTGGGCCGACGTGCTGTTCAGCACCGACCCCGCGGTGCAGAGCCTGGTGCTCAACTGCCTGCGCTACATGTACCTCTCCGGCGAGTACCGGGCCGGCATCAAGCTGGGCTCCCGTGCCATGGCGGCCTGGCGCGAGCTGCTGGGCGAGAACCACCCCCGGGTCTGGGACCTCAGCTACCACTACGCCAACCTGTTGCGGGCCGTCGGCGACTACGCCGGGACCGAGGTCATTGAGCGGGCCGCCGTCGACCATCTGCGCGCCGAGCGGGGCGCCGAGGACCTGGAGCACCTGCGCGCCGCCGGCGGCCTCGCGGCCGATCTGCGGGGCCTCGGCCAGTACGACGAGGCATACGAGATGTCCAGCTGGATGCTGACCGCCTACCGCGAACTGCTCGGTGACCAGGACTCGCGCACCCTCAGCGCGCAGAACAACCTGGCCGTGTCGCTCCGGCTGCTGGGCCGGTACGAGGAAGCGCTGGAGCTCAACCGGCGCACCATGGAAGCCCGTCGCCAGCTGCTCAGGCCGCGCCACAGGTGGACCCTCTACTCCGAACTCAACTACGCCACCGACCTCCGTCTGCTCGGCCGCTACACAGAGGCCGAATCGCTCCAGAGCCAGAGTGTCCGGGTGCACCGGCTCGTCATGGGGAACGACAACCCCCAGACACTGCTTGCCGAACACAACCTCGCCCTCTGCCAGTACCGCTCCGGCGAGCGGAGCAAGGCCGCCGCGCTGTTCACCAGGGTGCTGGAACGGGGTGAACGGGTTCTGGGCGAGCGAGACCCGCTGACCATGATGTTCGCGGCCAGCCAGAGCTTCTTCGCCCGCGAGCACGGCGACATCGACCAGGCCAGGGGCATAAGCGAGAAGGTCGTGGACGGCTATGTGGAGATGCTCGGCGAGGAGCATCCGTACGTGTCGGGTACCCGGGTCAACCATGCCCTGATCCTGCGCAACGTGGGCGAGCGGGACCACGCCCACCATCTCCTGGAAGAGGCCCTCGCCGAGATGGGCCGGGCCGTGGGCGAGCACCACCCCTGGACCCTGGGCTGCGCGATCAACGCCTCCGCGCTGCGCAATCTGGTGGGCGACCCGGAGTCGGCCGCGGAGTTGACGGACTCGGTCGTCACCCGGGCCACCGAGGTCCTGGGCCGCACTCATCCCCTGACGCTCTCCGCCCGCATCGCGTACGCGGCTGATCTGCGGGGCCTCCGGGACAGGCAGCGGGCGGAGAAGGTCGAGTCGGAGGCGCTCGGGGACCTGACGGCGACACTCGGGGCCCAGCATGTCCACACTGTCTCGGCGCGGTCCCGGAACCGCCCGTTCTGGGACTTCGAGCCTTCGATCATCTGAGTGGGTTCCGGAAACCCGCACGCATGGTGATGAGGCGTCAGTAACCTCGTGAGACAGGCTTATTGGTCATCCAGGGGGGGCGTATGGCTGTCGTTGTCGGTCCGGTGATACCCGGGGAGGACGGCCCGATCCCGGTCGTGGTGGACGCAGAGGCGTACACCGGGACCGGGGTGTCGGCCCGTGACGTGGACTCGGTGTACCGAAGTGAGGAGACCCGGGACGGCACCGGCGCGGCCAGACGTGTCATGGGAGCGGCGGGCGATCTCTACGGGGACGGGCTCGACCTCGCGCGCCGCTGTGCCTCCCAGGCCATGCGCAGACTCGGTGACCTGGGGGACGGGCTGCGGCCCGACGAGGTCGAGCTCCAGGTCGGCATCACCTTCGAGGCGGGCATGGCCGCCGTGGTGAAGGCCGGCGCGGAGGCGCAGATACAGGTCACCTTCCGGTGGCAGCCGGGACGCGGGGAGCGGGCCACCGCGGTGGTGACCTCCTCATGAGCGGGGCGGCCCGGCCGGAGGTGCCAGGCCGGCGGACGCCGCCGGCGCCGATCCTCCCGTACAGCAGGGTCGTCGGACAGGACGGGCTGAAGCTCGCCCTGGAGCTGAACTTCATCGCACCGGGCATCGGCGGGGTGCTCATCGCCGGACAGCGCGGCACGGCCAAGTCCACCGTCGTGCGTGCCTTCGCGCTGATGACCGGCGGAAAGCTGCCCGTCACCCTGCCGATCAACGCGACCGACGACCGGGTGCTCGGCGGCTGGGAGCTGGACGCGCTGATGCACGGCGAGGCGAAACGGCAGACCGGGCTGCTCGAAGAGGCCCATGAGAAGGGGATGTTGTACGTCGACGAGGTCAACCTCCTCGATGACCACATCGTCAACATCATCCTGGACGTGGTCTCCACGGGAGTGCTGTCCGTCCAGCGCGAGGGCATCGACACCGAGACCCATGTCTCCTTCGGGCTCGTCGGCACGATGAATCCGGAGGAGGGCAGCCTGCGCGCCCAACTGCTGGACCGCTTCGGGCTGATGGTCACGGCGGCCGAGCTGGACATCGAGGAGCGCCACCGGATGATCACCACCGTGCTCACCTTCGAGGAGGAGCGCGAATCCGCCGGCTCCGCCTGGCTGCTGGCCGCCCACGAGGAGAACAACCGGCTGCGCGGGCAGCTGCTGGCCGCCCGCGACCGGCTGACGGACGTCCGGCTGGAGGAGGACGTCAGCAGGCTCTGCGCCGGGGCAGCGGCCCGGACGGGCGCCGTCGGGCAGCGGGGTGACCTCCTGGCGGCCAAGGCCGCCCGCGCGCTGGCCGCCAGGGAGGAGGCACAACGGGTGGAGCCCCGGCATGTGCGCCGGGTGCTGCCGCTCGCACTGCGCCACCGCAGGCCCGATTCCGCCCACGGTTCGGAGTTCGCCTGGGGGCCGGAAGAGGACGCCGTCCTCGACGACCTGTTCGGCTGAGCAGGATGTCCGCCCGGCCGCCGCAGGCCCAGGACCCGGGGGAGCCGGACGACGTCTCGCACCGGCTCCTGACGGCGCTCGTCTGCTCCGTGCTGGAACCGGCGCTGACCGGTGTGCTGCTCTTCGACCTGCCTCCGGAGCACGTGTCCGCCGTGGCCCGGGTGTTCGCCGAGGTCCTCGGTGCGGCAGGTGGCCGGCCGCCGGGGGCCGGGGTGCCCCGCACGACGCTCGACGCGTCGACCGTCGACGAGGACCTGTGGCTGCGGCCCCGGGTGCGGCGGGGTCCGGACGGCATCGAATTCGCCCTCGGGCCCGGCCCGCTGGCCGAGACGGCGGACAGCCCGCCGCTGGTCGTCGTGCCCGACCTGGCCCGGCTGAGCGTTCCCGGAATGCGGGCGGCCGTCCAGCTCCTCGGCGCGGACGTCGCCACCCTCGAACACTCCGGAATCCGGCGCAGCTGGACGCCCCGCGCCCGTTGGCTGGCGTTCTGCCGGTCCGAGGACGCCGTGCACCTCTCGCCGCACCTCCTGGACCGCTTCGCCGTACGTCTCGGCGTCCCGGATCTGCGGCCCACGCCGGGCCCGGAGCCGCTCGGACCGCTCCCCGCCGCCTGGGCCGCGGCGCTGACCCCGGGGGCCCCGCGTCCGTCCGTCACGCTCGGCGAGGAGTTCGCCGCGTCGGTGCTGGACCACCTGGACGACCGCGACGGCCTCGGACAGCGCAGGGCGCTGGCCCTGGGCCGTATCGCCCGCGCCCTGGCCCGGCTGGACGAGGCCGAGCGGGTACGGCCCGGCCGCGAAGCCGCGCCCGACGCCCCGCTCCTGGTCACCGCCGCTCATGTCGGCAGGGCCGCCCGGCTGATCCGCCTCCGCGCGGCCCACCGGCCGTCGACGCCGCCCGAGCCCGCCCCGGTCCACGAGCTGCCCGAGCCCTCCGGGCCCGGCCCGGAGCCTCCCCCCGCCGGGCTCCGTCCCGTCCGCGAACCGGCCGTCGAGGCAGGCCCGTTGGTTCAGGAGCCCGAGACCGTCGTGTCCCTCGGGCCGGCCCCGGTCCCCGGCGACCGGCCGGCCTCCTCGTCCCCGTACCCGGAGGACACGGCGGGGCCGGGGACGGACGGGGGAACGCTCCGGACGCCCGCCCGCAGGACAGCGGGCGCCCGCGCCTCCCGCGGTGCCGTCGTCGGGGTGCGGCGCGCCCGTGACCTGTGGGACCTCGCCCCGGTGCGTACCGCGATGGAGGCCGCGAAGTACCGGGCGATACGCGGCGGGCCCGGTCCGCTGGTGATCGTGCCGCAGGACCTGCGCGGATACGTCCGGGCGCCCGAACCCGTCCGGATGCTCACCCTCGTACTCGACCACACCTGCCGCGGCGACCAGGACTGGCACACGACGCTCGAACCCTTCCTGCAGTGGGCCTACGTCACCCGGGCCACCGTCCATGTCGTCGAGGTCGGCGCCCGGGGCGCGGCGAACGAACTGCGGGCCGGTTCCTTCTCGGCCAGGTCCACCAGGGACCCGAGGATCGCCGCCGCGCTCGTCCGGCCGCCCGGCCGCGCCACCCCGCTAGCCCACGGACTCGACCAGGCGGGCAGCGCCCTGCGCCGGGCCTTCCGCCACCACCGCGCCGGACTCGTCGAGGCCCTGCTCGTGGTCGTCACCGACGGACGGGGCAACGTGCCGCTGGCCGCGGGGCGCACCGGACACCAGGACCGGGGCCCGGTCGGGCGGACCGGGACGACGGACGCGGTGGAGGCCGCCGGACGGATCAGGGCCCTGGGCCGCTCCCGGCTGCACAGCGTCGTGGTCGACCCGGGGCGGCGTCCGTACACCGCGCTGCCCGCCGAACTCGCGGACGCGCTCGGTGGCGTCGTGATCGCGGCGCGGGACGGCGACGGGGAGGCGGGCCGTGCGCGATGACCCCCTCAAGGTGATCCGGCGGATCGGGCGGCGGGCCGGACAGGCGCTGCCAGGACCGCGGCCCGCCGTACCGGCCAGGGCGCTCACCGGCACTCCGCTGGGGCTCGGCGCGGCGGCGGCCGATGCCAGACAGGCACCCGACACGACGTACGCCCGCATCAGGGTGCGGCGCCGGCGCCCTTATCCCGGACATCCGGAGACCTTCGGCTTCGAGGCCTGGTGCCACGGTGTTGCGCCGCTCCCGTACACCTCGGGCGGCGGCCAGCGGCGGCCGGTGTCGATCAGTCTCGGCAACGCCAGGCAGGGTGGCGACCCCCCGTCCGAACTGCTCCGCTCCATCCGCCGCTGGTCACTGAACCAGGGACCGCTGACCGACTGGATCAACCGCTGCCGGCAGGTCCACGGCGACTCCCTGCAGCTCGTGATCCTGGACCAGACCGGATTCGACCTGCCCTGGGAGGCGCTCACCCTGCCGCCGGTGCCGGAGGCGGGACTGCCCGGCGGAATGCTCGGCATGCTCGTCGACCTGGCGCGCTGGTTCGACGCGGTCCGCGGCGGAGACGACTTCCCGACCGACGTCGCCGCCCCGGCCGGTGCGGTACTCGGCTACTTCCACCCGGACATGCACTCCGACCGGGAGGTCTTCCACGCCTACGAGCACCGACCGCACTCCGGCATCGTGTCCTTCCTCAGAAGCCTGGACGAACACACCGCCGACCGGACCGGACTCGTCTACATGGGCTGCCACGGCACCTTCGACCAGGAGCTCAGCAATCTCACCCTGGCCGACGTCACATGGGCGGAGTACCACGACCACGAGATGCGGCTGCTCGGCAGGGACGGTTCGCTGGTCTGCCTCAACGCCTGCCACTCCGGCCGGTTCCTCGACCACGACGGCGACGGCCGGCAGTATCTGCGGGGCTTCACCGAGGTCTTCCTCGGCAACGGGGCCGGCGGCTGCATCGTCACCGCGGGGAAGGTCGGCGACGCCGAGGCCCGCGAGCTGATCCGCCGGCTCGTCGAGACGGTGACCGCCGACCCGGACCGGCCGGTGGCACGGGCGTTACGGGCCTTCCGGACAGCAGCCCACGAGGCCTTTCTCGCCGAGGGCGGGGTTCCGCTGCTGGTCCGGGACGACGGCACGTTCGACGAGCGGGGCCAGCGCAACGTCCTGCGGCTGCTCTACAGCCTGATGTTCCAGTACTACGGGCACCCGCTCAGCACGCTGCACCTCACCGGCCGGTACGCGGACGGCCCCCGCCCCCGGGAGGGCGCCGAGCATGAACGGTGAAGAGCTGCCCCTGTTGATCGAGCCCGTCGTGGGCTGGCTGCACGAGGTCGGACCCGGCGCCGTCCAGTGCGTCGGCGTCGACCTGCGCGGCCCGCTGAACGCCCGCAACGAGGAGGACAGCGAGGCATGGCCGTACGAGGAGGAGGAGCTGGCCTTCAGCGTCTCGCTGGACGGCGCCCCGCACTTCGTCTGCGAGGTGCTCGACGACCCCGGACTCGTACTGCACCGCTTCGGCGGTACGTACGGCCCTGCGCGGTTCCTCGTCACCGCGGGCACCGCCACCGGGCCTGCCGTGCTGCGGCTGACCATCTCCAACCAGTGGGGCGCCCCGGTCCGCAGGGCCGAACTGCCCTGCCGCATCAAGGAGCCGGCAGGCCCCCAGGCGCCGCCTCCGGGCCCGGCCAGGCGGTGGGGCCCGGCCGCGCCCGCCAGGACCACGCCACCCGTCCCGCCCCCGTCCGGCACCACCACCCTCACCCTCAGCTACGCCGACTCCGACCGGGCCTGGGCGGCCTGGACCGCCGACCGGCTGGAGCGGCGCGGGCTGACGGTCCTCCAACAGCGCTGGGACCCCCCGGCGGGCGGTCCGCTGGAGGACTCCCTGCGCGAACTCGCGCGCCCCGGCGGGCGCGTGCTGCTCCTGCTCAGCCACCGGTACGTCCAGCTCGGCGACCGGAGCCGCGAGGAGTGGGACCGGGCTCTGCGCAGGGTCGTCGGCCCGGACCCGGACCGCTTCGCCGCGGTCTGGTTCACGCACTTCGCCCCGTTGCGCGGCGCGGTCTCCCTGCTGGACCCGCTGGAGCTGTACGGGGCCGGTGCGCAGGAGGCCGAGCGCCGGCTGCTCCTGCGCCTGGGGCTCTCCACCGACCCGCTGCCCGAGGACGTCGCCGCCCGGGCGGGGCCCCACCACCCGGCCGAGACCCCCGAGGTGTGGGGCGGGGTGCCGCGCCGCAACACCCGCTTCACCGGCCGCGAGGAACTGCTGGCCGATATGTACGAGGCGTTCCACGCGGGCGGGACCGGCGGGGCCACCGTCACCCTGTCCGGGATGCCGGGGGTGGGCAAGACACAACTGGCCGCCGAGTACGTCCACCGGTTCGGCTTCGAGTACGACGTGGTGTGGTGGGTGCCCGCCGACCGCCGCGCCCACTGCCGCCAGAAGCTCGCCGAACTCGCCACCGAACTCCGCCTGTCCACGGGCCCGGAGTACGGGGAGCGGCTGCGCGCCCTGCACGAGGCGCTGCGCCTCGGCGAACCGTACGGCCGCTGGCTGGTCGTGCTGGACGGTGCCGACGAACCGGACCAGATCCGCGACCTGGTGCCGGCCGGCACGGGCCACGTGCTGATCACCTCCCGCAGTACCGGGGAGGACGAGGGCGGCGGCACACCGGTCGATGTGGCCGCCTACCGCCGCGAGGAGTCGGTCGGTTTCATCCGGCGCCGCGCCCCACGGCTGAGCAGCGCCGAGGCCGACCGGCTGGCCGAGGTGCTGGAGGACCTGCCGCTGCTCCTCGACCAGACCGCGGGCTGGCTCAACGGCTCCGACCTGCCGGTGGAGGAGTATCTCGGGCTCCTGGAGAACCCCCACCGGGAGGACGTCTTCAAGGTCTCGGTCGACTACCCGCTCGCCTTCCTCACCGGCTGGTCGATCCAGCTGGCCCAGCTGCGCGACACATCCCCGGACGCCTACGAACTCCTGCGGCTCTGCGCGTTCTTCGCACCCGGGTCCATCCCCGTACGGCTGCTGGAAGGCGCAGCCCTGCCCGGCCTTCCGGCGGACGACGCCCGACAGGCCAGGGCGGTGCGCGATCTGGTGGACCGCGCCGTCGTGCGCCTGGAGGCCGACCCCGGGCCGCTCGCCGGCGGGGACGACGAGGCGCTGCAGATCCACCGCATGGTCCACCAGTACGTCCGCGGATACACAGCGGAGAGCGACCGCCAGGCCTACCGGGAAGCGGCCCGGAGCGCACTGGCCGCCGCCGACCCGGGCGACCCCGCGGACATCCGCCACTGGCCGGCCTACGCCGCGCTCACCCCCCACCTCAAATGGGCCGAGGTCCTGGAGAGCGACGATCCGCCGGTACAGCGGCTGGTCCTCAACTGCCTGCGCTACATGTACCTTTCGGGCGAGTACGGCAGCGGTGTCCGGTTCGCCGCCCCCGCGATGGAATCCTGGCAGACCCTGCTGGGGCCGGCCCACCCGCGTATCTGGGACCTGCGCCACCACTACGCCAATCTGCTGCGCGCGCTGGGCGACTACCGGACCAGCGAGGGCGTGGAGCGCACCACCGCCGACTTCCTGGCGGCCGAGCGCGGCGAACTGGACCCGGACCATCTGCGGGCCGCCGGCGGGCTCGCCGCCGATCTGCGGGGCCTCGGCCGCTACCGCGAGGCGCTGGACCTGTCCGTGTCGATCCGGGACCGGGACCGGCAGCTGCTGGGTCAGGACGACCCCCGCACCCTCAACGCGGAGAACAACCTCGCGGTGTCACTGCGCCTGCTCGGCCGGTACGCCCAGGCGCTGGAGCAGGACGAATTCACCCTGGAGCGGCGGCGGGCCGTGCTGCCGCCGGAGGCCCCCGCCACGCTCTACTCGGAGATCAACCGCGCCATGGACCTTCGGCTGCTCGGCCGGGACCGGGAGGCGGAGGTCGCCCTGCGGGAGACGGTCCAACGCCATCTGCGCCGGATGGGCGGCAACAACCCGCAGACACTGCGCGCCCAGTACCACCTGACGCTCTGTCAGTACGCCCTGGAGGGCGCCCGGTCCGCCCTGCCCGCGCTCACCGCGACCAGGGACGTCTCGCTGCGGCTGCTGGGCGAGCACGACCCGCTCACCCTGCTGATCACCACGGCTGCCGCGGGCGCGGAACGGGAGGCGGGCGATCACCGGCAGGCGCTGCGGCTGCACGAGCAGGTGGTGGACGGCTACCGGCGGATGCTGGGCGACCGCCACCCGTACACCGTCGGCACCCAGGGCAACCTGGGCCTGATGCGGTGGACCCTGGGGGACAGGGACCACGGGTACGACGAGATCGAGCGGGCCCGCACCCGGATGTCCTGGGCGGTCGGCGAGAGCCACCCGTGGACGATCGGCTGCGCGCTCAACGCGGTGCTCATGCGGGCCCGGACGGGGCGGCTCGGGGCCGCACGCGAACTGGGACGGGCCAACCGGGAGCGGGCCGATGCCGCACTGGGGACCCGCCACCCGCTGTCCGTGGACTGCTGTGCGGCGATCGGGACCGTACCGACCGACGCCGAACCCGACTTCTGGCTCTTCGAGCCGCTCATCATCTGAGCCGGCCCGTTCTCCCGAATGACGCCCGGCCGGGCCCCGGCCGGTCTGAGCGGCGCGGTCCGGAGGCTTCGGCCGCCGGCGCGGTCAGCCGCGCACGTGCAGCCCGAAACCCGTGCGCCCCGCGGGCTCCAGCCCTTCCTTCAGATGCAGCGAGGGGATCTCGTAGTCACCGAAGTTCTGCGGGCGGAACGCGATCGGCTCGGTCGACTGCAGGGTGAGCAGGCGCTGCTCCCAGGCCTTGGCCGCGTCCCGGTAGTCCTCGCCGGTCAGCCGGTCGGCGCCGTACAGCACGAACGGCGGCAGCGCCTCGATGCCCGGGTAGTAGAGGATGCCGTGCTGGACCGGGAACAGCAGATCGTCGATGGGTCCGTTGATCCCGCGAGCGGAGTAATGCGACTCCGGGCCGCCGACGGTCACCGACAGCAGGGCCTTCCTGCCCGCGAGGGTTCCTTCGCCGAACCGCTCGCCGTACTTGGTGTCGCTGTGTTCGCCGACGCCGTACGCGAAGCGATAGGTGAACACCCGGTCCACCCAGCCCTTGAGGATCGCGGGCATGCCGTACCACCACAGCGGGAACTGGAAGATGACCGTGTCGGCCCACAGCAGCTTCTCCTGCTCGGCGAGGACGTCCGGAGTGAGCGTCCCGGCGTCGAAGGCCCGGCCCGAGTCCCGGGCGACCTTCAGCGGACTCGACGCGTTCGGGCCGTAGTCCGAGGCGTCCACCGCCGCCTTCCAGTTCATCGCGTAGAGATCGCTCACCCGCACCTCGTGCCCGGCGGCCTCCAACGTGGACACGGCCAGGTCCTTCAGCGAGCTGTTGAGCGAGTTCGGCTCCGGATGGGCGTGGACGATCAGTGTCCTCACGGGGACTCCTTCGGATCGGCTTCGGATCGGATGCCTCGATCCTGGACGTCGCGGCGCCCGGCGTTCAGGGGCGGCTCTTCCGTCGGACGGGACTTCCTGGTATCGGCAGGGCCACCTTCGCGGGCAACACCGAGGCCATACTGGGGCCATGGACGATCTGGCGGGCTTCCTGCGGACCCGGCGTTCCCGAGTCGACCCGGCAGCCGTCGGCATCCCCACCGACAGCCGCCGCCGGGTCGAAGGCCTGCGCCGCGAAGAGGTCGCGCATCTGTCCGGCGTCAGCGTCGACTACTACGTCCGCCTGGAGCAGGGCCGGGCGACGCAGCCCTCCGAGCAGGTTCTCGACGCGCTCGCCCGTGTCCTCGGCCTCGACGAGACCGAACGCGGGCACCTCGACCGGCTCGCCCGGCAGCGCCGCCGCCGACCGAAGGCGCCGGGCGGGCGGGTCCGGCCGGAGCTGCTGCGCGTCCTCGATCTGGTCCCCGACGCACCCGCGCTGATCATGGACCACCGCCTGGACGTGCTCGCAGGCAACCGGCTCGCCGGGCTTCTCCTCGGCCGGCCGCTGCCGGGTCTGAACACCGCCCGGCACATCTTTCTGGAGGAGGCCGGGAGCGGCCTCTACGCGGACTGGGAGAACTGCACCCTCGACGTGGTCGGGCACCTGCGCCTGTCCGCCGGGAAATACCCCGAGGACCCCCGCCTGGCCTCGCTCATCGGCGAGCTGGCGATGGGCAGTGAGCGCTTCCGGCGCCTCTGGGCCCGCGCGGACGTGCGCGCCCGCACGCACGGACACAAGGCGTACAGACACCCGCTGGTCGGACTGCTTGACCTGCACCAGGAGAACTTCGCGCTGCCGGATGAATCGGGCATGGAGCTGCTGGTGCTGTCCGGGGCCCCCGGCAGCCCCGCCGAGGACGGGCTGCGCCTGCTCGCCGGCCTGGACGCGGACAGCGATGAGGCGCATCCCGCAGCGAATGCTCAGGTGCGCGAGTAACAGGGCCGGTACCGGCCCGACGGCCCGGGGCAAAGCCGAGGGCCCGGCCCCGCGTTGGTTTCGCGGAGCCGGGCCCTCGGTTCGTGACGTGCCGGTCAGGCCTCGAAGACCTCGTCGAGCAGCTGGGTCTGCTCGGCCTGGTGCCGCTTGGCCGAGCCGACCGCGGGGGAGGAGCCGCGCGGCCGCGAGATGCGGCGCAGGCGCTCACCGTGCGGGACGTCGGCGCCGACGGCCAGATCCAGGTGGTCGATGAGGTTCAGGGCGATGAACGGCCAGGCGCCCTGGTTGGCCGGCTCCTCCTGCGTCCACAGGTACTTCTCGGCGTTCGGGTACTTGGCGATCTCCGCCTGGAGCTCGGCACCCGGCAGCGGGTACAGGCGCTCGAGGCGGATGATCGCGGTGTCCGTGACGCCACGCTTCTCGCGCTCGGCCTCGAGGTCGTAGTAGACCTTGCCGGCGCAGAAGACGACCTTGCGGACCGCGTTCGGGTCGACCGAGTCGTCGCCGATCACCGGGCGGAAGCCGCCGGTGGTGAACTCCTCCACCTTCGACGCGGCCGCCTTCAGGCGGAGCATCGACTTCGGGGTGAAGACGATCAGCGGCTTGTGGTGCGGGTTGTGCACCTGCCACCGCAGGAGGTGGAAGTAGTTCGACGGCAGCGTCGGCATGGCGACCGTCATGTTGTCCTGCGCGCACATCTGGAGGAAGCGCTCCGGGCGGGCGGACGAGTGGTCCGGGCCCTGGCCCTCGTAGCCGTGCGGCAGCAGCAGCGTGACGCCGGAGGTCTGGCCCCACTTCTGCTCGGCCGAGGAGATGAACTCGTCGACGACGGTCTGCGCGCCGTTGACGAAGTCACCGAACTGGGCCTCCCAGATGACCAGCGACTCCGGGCGGGCCAGCGAGTAGCCGTACTCGAAGCCCATCGCCGCGTACTCGCTGAGCAGCGAGTCGTAGACGTTGTACCGGGCCTGGTCCTCGGAGAGGTAGAGCAGCGGGGTGTAGTCCTCGCCGGTCTTCTGGTCGACGAGCACCGCGTGGCGCTGACCGAACGTGCCGCGGCGGGTGTCCTGGCCGGCGAGCCGGACCGGGGTGCCCTCCATCAGCAGCGATCCGATGGCCAGCGTCTCGCCCATGCCCCAGTCGATGGTGCCGTTGTCCACCGAGGCGGCGCGGCGCTGCATCTGCGGCATCAGACGGGGGTGGACGGTGATCCGGTCGGGGATGTTGACCTGCGACTCGGCGATCAGCTTCACGACCTCCGAGGAGACCCCGGTGGTCACGGCCACCGGGAACTCGGCCTGGACGTCCGGGACATGCGGCTGGGACGGCGCGGAGGTGGCTTCGCGGACCTCCGCGAACACCTTCTCCAGCTGGCCCTGGAAGTCCTGGAGCGCCTGCTCGGCCTCTTCCAGCGTGATGTCGCCGCGACCGATGAGGGACTCGGTGTAGAGCTTGCGCACCGAGCGCTTCTTGTCGATCAGCGTGTACATCTGCGGGTTGGTGAACTCCGGGTTGTCGCCCTCGTTGTGACCGCGGCGGCGGTAGCAGATGAGGTCGATGACGACGTCCTTGTTGAACGTCTGCCGGTACTCGAAGGCGAGCCGCGCGACGCGGACCACGGCCTCCGGGTCGTCACCGTTGACGTGGATGATCGGCGCCTCGATCATGCGCGCGACGTCCGTCGCGTACATCGAGGAGCGCGAGGCCTCCGGGGCGGCGGTGAAGCCGACCTGGTTGTTGATCACCACGTGCACCGTGCCGCCGGTGCGGTAACCGCGCAGCTGCGACATGTTGAGCGTCTCGGCGACGACGCCCTGGCCCGCGAAGGCCGCGTCGCCGTGGAGCGCGACGGGCAGCACCGTGAAGTCCGTGCCCGCCTTGTTGATGATGTCCTGCTTGGCGCGGGCGATGCCCTCCAGGACCGGGTCGACCGCCTCCAGGTGCGAGGGGTTGGCGGCCAGCGAGACCTTGATCTGCTCGCCGTCCAGACCGGTGAAGGTGCCCTCGGCGCCCAGGTGGTACTTCACGTCGCCGGAGCCGTGCATCGACCGGGGGTCGAGGTTGCCCTCGAACTCCCGGAAGATCTGCGCGTACGACTTGCCGACGATGTTGGCCAGCACGTTCAGCCGGCCGCGGTGGGCCATGCCGATGACGACCTCGTCGAGGCGCGCCTCGGCCGCGGAGTCGATGACCGCGTCGAGCAGCGGGATGACGGACTCGCCGCCCTCCAGCGAGAACCGCTTCTGGCCGACGTACTTGGTCTGCAGGAACGTCTCGAACGCCTCGGCGGCGTTGAGCCGGCGCAGGATCCGCAGCTGCTCCTCGCGCTCCGGCGCGGGGCGCGGACGCTCCACCCGGTCCTGGAGCCACTTGCGCTCCTTCGGGTCCTGGATGTGCATGAACTCGATGCCGGTGGTGCGGCAGTACGACTCACGCAGCACACCGAGGATGTCGCGGAGCTTCATCAGGGTCTGCCCGGCGAAGCCGCCGACCGCGAAGTCCCGCTCCAGGTCCCACAGGGTGAGGCCGTGCTCGGTGATGTCGAGGTCGGGGTGCTTGCGCTGGCGGTACTCCAGCGGGTCGGTGTCGGCCATGACGTGGCCGCGGACCCGGTAGGAGTGGATCAGCTCGAAGACCCGCGCGGCCTTGGTGACGTCGTCGTCGTGCGAGGCGTCGATGTCCTTGAGCCAGCGGACCGGCTCGTAGGGGATGCGGAGCGCCTTGAAGATCTCGTCGTAGAACCCGTTCTCGCCGAGCAGCAGCTGGCTGAGGATCCGCAGGAACTCGCCGGAGGCGGCTCCCTGGATGACCCGGTGGTCGTACGTCGAGGTCAGCGTCATGACCTTGGAGATGCCCAGCTTGTTCAGGGTGTCCTGCGACGTGCCCTGGAACTCCGCCGGGTAGTCCATCGCGCCGACGCCCATGATGAGGCCCTGTCCGGGCATCAGGCGGGGCACCGAGTGAACGGTGCCGATACCGCCGGGGTTGGTCAGCGAGGCGGTGACGCCGGTGAAGTCGTCCATGCCGAGCTTGCCGTTGCGGGCCCGGCGGACGATGTCCTCGTAGGCCTGCCAGAACTCGAAGAAGTTGAGCGTCTCGGCCTTCTTGATGGCCGCGACGACCAGCTGGCGGTCGCCGTTCGGCTTCACCAGGTCGATGGCCAGACCGAGGTTGACGTGCTCCGGCTTGACCAGGGTCGGCTTGCCGTCCTTCTGGGCGAAGGAGTAGTTCATCGCCGGCATGGCCTTGAGGGCCTGCACCATCGCGTACCCGATGAGGTGCGTGAAGGAGATCTTCCCGCCGCGGGCGCGCTTGAGGTGGTTGTTGATGACGATGCGGTTGTCGAAGAGCAGCTTCACCGGGACGGCGCGCACGGACGTGGCCGTCGGCAGCTCCAGCGAGGCGTTCATGTTCTTCGCGACCGCGGCCGAGGGGCCGCGCAGCGTCACGTACTCGGGCCCGGCCGGCGCCTCGGTGGCCGGCTCGGCGGTCTTGGCTGCCGGAGCCGCTGCTGCCGGAGCAGGGGCGGCCTTCACCGGAGCCGCCGGGGCGGCCGGTGCGGGCGCGGCAGGGGCGGGCGCCGGGGCAGCGGGTGCGGCCGGGGCCGGAGCCTGGGCCGCGGGCTTCGCCGGTGCGGCCGGAGCGGTGTGGTTGGTGGCGGTCGGCGCGGTCACGGCCGGAGCCGCTGGCGTCGCAGCCCCCGCGGCTGCGGCGCCGGGAACGGGCTTGTCCGCCGTGCCGGAAGTGCCCGGCTTGTAGTCGGCGAAGAAGTCCCACCAGGCGCGATCGACCGAATTGGGATCCTGGAGGTACTGCTGGTAGATCTCGTCGACGAGCCACTCATTGGGGCCGAAAGCAGCAGCCGGGTTCGAACCCGGGCTGGCTTGGTCGGTCGAGATGCTCGAGTTACTGGGGGACTGAGACGACACGGCGGCAACCGCCCTCTTCCGCTTCACAAGGTGGTGGACAGCGGAAATCAAGGCTACGCCTCCCGGACCGTTCCATGCGGACCGGGCCGGTCTTCGTCGTGCAAGTCACATCGAAAGTCGGGTTTCGGCGCAGGAAATGGCGGGAAACAAGCTTGGTTCCGCATTGCTCCGGGTACGCGAGACCGCAGTTACGGCCCCTTGGACCGTACCCCTTGAACAGAACACGCAGAACGTGCCCTTCCGGTTCGAACCCTATGTCAACCTCGCGGTTGATGGATCCCCGGAAGGGTGACGCGGATGCGGCATCCGCGAACCGATTCGGCCACACCGATCCGTCCGCCGTGCAGATCCACCGCCCAGCGGGCGATCGCCAGGCCGAGGCCCGTACCGCCGTCGCTGCCCGGACCGTGCGGGGACGTCACCTCGCCACGGTTGAAGCGCTCGAAGACCCGGTGCCGCTCGGCCTCCGGAATGCCGGGGCCCTCGTCCAGGACCTCCAGGTCCAGTGACTCGGGCTGTGCCCCGCGCCGGGCGAGCACCGTGACCCGGCCGTGCGGCGGGCTGTGCTTCACCGCGTTGTCGATGAGATTGGCCACCACCTGGTGCAGCCGCTCGGCGTCCGCGTGCGCGGTCAGCTCGGGCGGGGACACGTCCAGGTGCAGATGGACGTCCTTGCGGGTGGAGTTCCCGGAGCCGGAGGACAGCCGGCGGTGGGCGGCGGCGAGATTCGCCTCCTTCAGCACCCCCGACAGATACGGCCACACCTCGAAACGGCGGGCCTTCAACGTGACCACACCGTTGTCGAGCCGGGACAGATCCAGCAGCGTCTCCACCAGCCGGCCGAGCCGTTCCGTCTGTTTGAGGGCCGTGCGCATCGTCTCCGGATCGGCTGATGACACCCCGTCCACGACGTTCTCCAGCACGGCTCTCAGCGCCGCGATGGGTGTGCGCAGCTCGTGTGAGACATTCGCCACCAGCTCCTTGCGGTGCCGGTCGACGGCCTCCAGATCGTCCGCCATCAGGTTGATCGTCTGCGCCAGGTCGCCCAGCTCGTCACGCCGGTCGGCGCCGCTCACCCGTCTGGTGTAGTCGCCGTGCGAGATCGACCGGGCCACCGCTCTCATCTCGTCCAGCGGCGCGGTCAGACCGTGAGCCACGAACTGGGTGATCAGCAGGGTCGCGATGACCGAGAACACCGTGATGAACCGCAGCTCGGTCCGGGTGCGCAGGGCCACCATCAGCAGCCCGGTCGTGATGAACACCGAGACGACGACGAGCGTGCCCAGCTTGGCCTTGATCGAGAACGGCCGCAGCCCCGGTCCGGGGGTCATGGCGCCGGGGTCTCCAGGGCGTAGCCGACGCCGTGCACGGTACGGATCCGCTCCGCGCCGATCTTCCGGCGCAGCGCCTTGATGTGGCTGTCGACGGTGCGGGTGCCCGAGGCATCCGCCCAGTCCCAGACCTCGGCCAGCAGCTGCTCCCGGGAGAGCACCGCACGCGGCGTGTTGGCCAGGCAGACCAGCAGGTCGAACTCGGTCGGCGTCAGATGGACGTCGTCCGCACGCACCCGCACCCGGCGCTGCGCGTGGTCGATCTCCAGCTCGCCGAGTCGCAGTATGCCGCTGCGCGGCGTCACGGCGGCCAGCGCGGCCCGCTCGACCCGGCGCAGCAGGACGTGCACCCGGGCCGCCAGCTCACGCATGGAGAACGGCTTGGTCATGTAGTCGTCGGCGCCGACCCCGAGGCCGACCAGCATGTCGGTCTCGTCGTCGCGGGCGGTCAGCATCAGCACCGGCACCGGGCGCTGCGCCTGCACGCGTCGGCAGACCTCAAGCCCGTCGAAACCGGGAAGCATGATGTCGAGCACCATCAGATCCGGCTGCCAGGCCTCCGCCGCGTCCACGGCCGCGGGGCCGTCGAGCGCGGTCTGCACCAGGAAGCCCTCGGCCCGCAGTCGGGCGGAAATGGCATCGACGATCGTCGCTTCGTCCTCGACCACCAGCACCCGGCGCTGCGCGCCCGGGGTGGCCGCGACACCGTTGTGGGTGGTGTGTGTCTGTTCCATCGCCCCGCCCCTGCCCGCTCTCACGGGGGCCATTCCCCCGGACGCACGGTTTTCGCTTGTGAATTTCGTGGGAGATCCCGCTATCGGCAAGCAGCGTAAAGGCAGCGGGCGGCTTCCGGCTACGCAGGGTGCAAGGACACGGGAGCGCGTTGGTCGCGCAAAGGCCGCGGAGTGTCGCTCTTGTGGCGCTTGGCACCCGGGCGTCCCGGGGCCCGCATACCCCGGCGGGGGGTCTCAGGCTGCTCGAATTGCGAGATGGACCACGTCGGGCACACCTCGGGCAACGCCTACCTCTTCGGTTCGAACCACCTGGAATCCGGCATTCCGCAAGGCTTGTTCGAACATGGCGGACGGCTGTGCGGACCACACCGCGAGCACCCCGCCGGGGGTGAGCCGCTGGTGACAGTCGGCGAGACCGGCCGGCGAGTAGAGGTTCTCGTTGTCGTCGGTGACGGTCCAGTCCGGGCCGTTGTCGATGTCCAGACACAGTGCGTCGTAACGGTCCGTAGTCGTACGAAGATGGGCGACGAGGTCCGTCGTCAGGACCTCGGTCCGCGGATCGGCGAGCGCCGCCCCGGAGATCCCGCCCAGCGGCCCGGCCAGGTGCCAGTCCACGATGGCCTGCTCCCGTTCCACCACCGCGATCCGCCCCCAGCGGGGTTCGGCGGCGGCCCGGACGAGCGAGAAACCGACCCCGAGCCCGCCGATGAGCACCGCCGGGGCGGTCCGCCCGGCGGGCAGCGCGGCGAGGGCGGCGTCGATCAGCAGCCGCTCGGAGCGCCCGTCGGAGGTGTCCATCAGGAAGCACCCGTTGGCGATGATCTCGAAGTTGTCGCCCCGCCTGCGCAGGACCACCTCCCCGTACGGTCCCTCGCGGCGGTCGAGGGTGACGGGGGCGAGGGCGTCGGGGCCGAAGGTGTGGTGCATGGCGCTGGTCTCCGCTGGATGTCGATGGGTGTCACCGCCGGTCGGTGTCAGCCCCATCCTGGCCCGCCGGGCAGCCGCCGGGCCAATGGATTGCCCGATCGGGCACGGGGGTGGGCGTGGGCGGACCGATTCGGTCAGCCGCGCTCGGTGCGGGCCCCGCGCACCGCGAACAGCGCCGCCCCCACCGCGTACACCGGCAACGCCACGAACCAGGCCCCCGCCTGCGGCCCCGGCTGCATCGGCCAGGCCCACAGGGCGGCCGCGCCACCCGGGGTGCGCGGCGCGGCCAGGTACACCGCACCGCAGTAGACGGTCATCGGCAGCCAGCTGAGCCGGGCCCCCACCAGGGCGGCGGAGGCGGCCGCCACCCCGCTCGCGCCGAGCACGTTACGGACCATGCCGGGCGCGCCGAACGCCTCGGGATGCCCCGGGACGGCCAGCGCGAGCGCCGCCGCGGCCGGGAGGGTGAGCGCGAGCAGATGCGTGAGCCGCCGCGGCCACCAGCGGCGCACCGCGGTCCGGTCGAGCTCGTCGGCTGCGGCGTACAGGCTGGTGCCGACCGCCGCGGACACCAGCAGCGGGGCCAGCACGAGGACGGGGACGCGGGCGGTGTGATCGAAGCCCGGCTGGTCCTCCAGCCAGTCGGCGGCCCAGGCCGCGAGGAGAACGACGCAGGCCAGTGCGGCGACGGTACGGGGGAGGCCGCGGGAGCGGATGTAGAGAAGGGGCAGTTCGGGCCGGAGGGCGGACTGGTTCGGTGCGGCGTCGGCGGTGGCGTTCACAGGACGGGTACCTCCGACGGGTCGCAGCTCTTGCGCGTGGCCAGGTAGCGGCCGAGCCAGACGCGGCGCTGGGGGGCGGGCATGGCTTCGAGGCGGCGGAACAGCGGCCTCTTCTCCGCGCCGGGGGGCTGCACGGCGCGCCGGCCGGCGAGCCAGTTCGTGACGGCGTCGTCGGTATCCATGACCCGGCCGGAGTCGTCCGAGCCGCCGGGCTTCTTGGCCCCCGAGGAGTCCGGGCATTCCCGGCGCTCGAAGGTCATCGATGCGGCCGCCTGCCAGACGAAGTCCTCGGGCTTGCTCAGCCGGTCGCGCACGATCCCCCAGCCTCGGGCGGGCATCGACAGCTGGATCTCGCCGGATCCCTCCCGGACCTCGTGACCCACGTACCCGACCGGTGCTCCCGGCACCTCGTCCAGCCGCTCGATGAGCCCGGACAGTGCCTGGGAGGCCTGTGGGAGCAGCGCCGCGTCGAGCCCGTTCAGACACACCCGCGGAGTGCCGTCCGTGCAGACAAGGCGGTCGCGGGCGGGATCAGGGGGGAGCAGGCCGGGGCCCGTGAGCGCGATGAACGGTGCGACGGCCGCCGCCACGGCGAGCGGCACGAGGACGAGGCGCTTGCGCCTGGCCGCGTGGGAGACCAGCGCGGCCAGGCCGAGCCCGCCGGTCCACGCCACCATCGCCGGGGCGAACCACCACACGGGCAGCGAGCCGCTGAGGTAGTACTGAAAGGCCGGATCGAGGTACCGCGCCGGCCACTCCGAGTAGTCCGGTACGCCGAGGACGACGTACAGCACCACGGCAAGGGCGGGAGCGGCCAGCCGCCAACGGCAGCGTTGGCCGACGACGAACCCCAGCAGCCCGACGGCCAGCAGGAAGGCGCAGTTCACGACGGCGAAGGACGGGAACGGGCTGCCGCTCCCGGCGTACGGCCAGGTGGCCAGCAGAGAGGCGGCCAGCACGAGGAGATAGCCGGCGACCGCCCAGAGCGCGACGGGCAGCGCGGCCAACACGACCCGCGCGGACCTGGCACGCGGAGTGGAGAGCCAGAGTTCGTCGGTCGAGCGTCGGTGCTCGCGGGCGCCCTGCCAGCAAGCGGCAGCCGCCACCATCGGACCGGCGAGCAGCGAGGCGGCCGCGTGGAGATGTCCCTGGGTCTCGCCCCAGCCGCCCTGCCATCTGTCGGCCGTGGTCGCCATGCTGACGCCGAGGATGACCGCCGTACAGACACCCGTCCACGGCGCGATGCCGCGCCGCAGCTCGGTCCGCAGCACGTGGAGCGTCGGCCGGTACGCGCCGGGCGACCGGGCGGGCCGGGGAGTGGGGGAGTCCTGCTGCTCGGGGGCGAGGGTGCCGGTCGTCGTCATCGGGCGGCCGCCGTCTCACGGTGGGCGCGCAGGGCGGCGGTGTAGCCGCGCTCGATCGGGCTTCCGTCGAGCAGCCCCCCGTCACCGCCCTCGCCGTTCCCGCCGCCGAGGGCCGACAGCTCGGCCGTCGTCCCCCGGTACGCGACCCGCCCCGCCTCGACCAGCGTCACATCGGCGCAGGCCGTGGCCACGTCCTCGACGAGATGCGTGGAGAGGATCACCGTGGCGCGCTCGCCGAGCTCCCGCATCAGCGTGCGGAACTCGACCCGCTGCTCCGGGTCCAGACCGGCGGTCGGCTCGTCGAGCAGCAGCAGATCCGGTTCGTTGACGATCGCCTGGGCGATGCCCACGCGCCGCACCATGCCGCCCGACAAGGTCTTCATCCGCGCGTCGATCCGGTCCGTCAGACCCACCCGGTCCACCGCACGCTCCACCGCCGCCGCGATCCGCGCCCCGTCCATCTCCTTGAGCCAGGCCACGTAGGCGACGAACTCGCGGACGGTGAACCCCGGGTAGAAGCCGAACTCCTGCGGCAGATACCCCAGCCTGCGCCGGACCGCCGCGCGGCTGCGGTGGTGCGCCGCCGCACCGACCTCGCTGCCCAGCAGTTCGACCCGTCCGGAGGCCGGCGCGGCGGCCGTGGACACCACGCGGATCAGCGAGGTCTTCCCGGCGCCGTTCGGCCCGAGCAGTCCGTGCACGCCGGGCGCGAAGTCGAGATCGATGCCGTCCAGGACGGTCGTACGGCGGTACCGGACCGTCAGGCCGGTCACGCTGACTGTGCTGCTCACGCGATCACGCTCATGACTTCTCCAGGTGGTCGAAGGATCTGCGGCGCAGGGCGAGCAGCCCGGCGCAGAACACGGCCGCTGCCGCCCAGACGCTCTGCGCGGCGGGCCCCGCGAAGTAGCGGGCGGCCGCAGCCAGCGGCTCGCCGAACCCCGAGGTCCGCGTCCCGACGGCGGGTACGAGGACGGCCGCGGCCCAGCACGCGGCGACCGTCGAGGCGCCGGTACGGCAGCCGAGGTAACTGCCCAGCGCCAGCGCCGCCAGCGTCATGGCCAGTCCCGGCAGCAGCCATGCCACGGCCCCCGGACCGCCGGCCGACGCGGGCAGCACCGCCCAGGCGAGCGTGAGCACCGGGACGGCCACCGCGAGTACCGCCGCCGTCCTGATCAGCAACAGCCGCAGCCCGCCGCCCGGAGCCGTGGTGGTGATCTCGTGCATCGGGTCGCCGGAGCGCCCGTACGAGACGCCGACCCCGGCGAGCGGCAGCACCGGCGCGACGACCAGGAGCAGCGGCCGGGCCGTGGAGCCGAGTCCGCCCCCGTACGCCAGCACGACGGCCCCGAGCGCGACCAGCACCAGCGCAGCCGCCCACGCCCCCCGCAGAGCGGGCCCGGCCGCCCACAGCACCCGCCCGATCCGGCCGGCCGGCCCCGGCCACCGCATGAGCGTCCGGCCCCGTCCCCGCACGGGACCCCGCACCGGTTCCGCCGCCACCGCAGCCAGCACCGCCGTCCGCACCCCCTCCAGCAGCGGTACCGCGCCCCCCCGTTCGCGTACC
Organism: Streptomyces sp. NPDC058221; assembly: GCF_042882365.1. Classification (NCBI taxonomy): domain Bacteria; kingdom Bacillati; phylum Actinomycetota; class Actinomycetes; order Kitasatosporales; family Streptomycetaceae; genus Streptomyces; species Streptomyces sp. NPDC058221. Next base: position 37,284 of record NZ_JBHVWF010000005.1, read on the forward strand.
GACGCCGACACCCGGGCCGCGCAGCGCGCACACGACTCGACGTGCTTCTCCAGGGACCAGGCGTCCGTCTCGGCGGCGGTGCCGGCGGCGTACCGCCCGGCCAGTTCGTTGCCCACGTGCCAGACCGTCATGCCGTGCCTCCAAGGGGGCCGTTCTCCGCAGTCAGCCGGTCCAGCGCGGTCCGCAGTTCGCGACGGGCCCGCGAGGCCCGGGTCTTGACCGTCCCCTCCGGTATGCCGAGCAGCCGGGCGGCCTCCCGGGTGGTGAGCCCGTCGATGACCGTGGCCCGCAGGACCTCCCGGAGCTCGGGCGAGATCCGGTCGAGCGCGGCGCCCACGTCGCCGTATTCGAGACCGGCCAGCACCCGGTCCTCGGCGGACGGCACGGCAGCCGCCCACCGGTCGCCGTCGGTGTGATCGGCCCGTGCCACCCGCTCGGTCCTGGCCCGGGTCCGCTGCGCGTCGACCAGCCGGCGGGCGGCGATCACCCAGAGCCAGCCGCCGGCCTCGGCGCCCCGGTGCGAACCGGCCGAGCGCCAGGCCGTGACGAAGGTGTCCTGAAGTACCTCCCGTACGGTCTCCGCGTCGGCGCACCGCCGGTTCAGCCGGGCCAGCAGCCAGCCGGAATGCCGGTCGTAGAGAGCGGCCAGGGCCGTCGTGTCCCCCTGTGCGACGGCGCGCAGCAGCGCTTCGTCGGTCGGTTCGTCCCCCGAGGGGCGCAAGTGGCTCACACCTCCTCTATCGGAGGCCGCACCCTGCTCGGTTCACGTACCGGGCCGGCGAACGCGGTCAGGGTCTCGGGGCCTTCTCGCCGTGCACCGCGATGTGTTCGGCCGCCAGCCACGGAGCGAGGTCGTCGACGAGCATCGACAGGACCGCCGGGTCGGCGGTCGGGGCTCGGCCCGTGCGGGCGGCCAGCCGCATCTGATCGGCCCGTTCGGGCAGGTCCGGGCGGTAGCGGGCGAACAGTTCGGCGGACTCGGCCAGATCGCTGGTCCAGCCGCCCCACTCCGGCATGACCAGGGTGAAGCCCGTGCGGACGATCCGGCGGGCGACGCCGCGGCTCATGGCGAGGCGTTCGGCGTCCGTGGTGGCCTCGGCGGCCCGCTTGTGCCAGCCCGGGAGCAGCAGGCACAGATCGCCGTTGGTCTCGCGGGCGAGCAGCGAGGTCGGCCGGTAACGCGGCAGTTGTGCGGCGAGGTCGTCGCCGAGCAGCGGGGTGCACAGGCAGGCGACGAAGAAGCCGCCGTCGTGGCGTTCGAGCTCGCTGAGCAGTGTGTCCGCGCCGTCCAGCACGATGCCGACCCCGTCGATGGTGTCGAACGCGGCGTCCAGCGCGGCCTCGATCCCGTCCGCGTCGGTCCGGTCCTGACCGGTGGGCCGGTCCCGCAGGGCGAGCAGCAGGTCCAGGTCGGAGACGCCGGGGACGGCCGTGCCGCGCGGAATGCTGCCGTAGACGTAGGCGCTGTCCAGCCGGTCGGGGCCGAAGACCTCGGTGACGCGGGTACGGGCCGCGGCCACGACCGCCGCGAACGGCGCGGGCACCCGGTCCAGGGAGCCCTCCCGTGCGATCGTGCCGTCCCGTTCCAGCCCTCGGTCTTCGCTCATGCACGCACTCTGCCCCGTCGGGCCGGGCCGTGCCGAATGCTTTTCGGGCCTCAGCGCGGACGTGACGGCGCGGTGAACGTCACATCCGGGGCCGGCACGGTGACCTCGGCATCGCCGCTGATCGCCCATGCCGCGACCCGGGACACCACGGCGGCCGGTACGGCGGCGCTTATGCCGGGCGCGGCCGGGATGTCCTGCGTCGCATGGGCGTCGTACGGGAGGACGACCCGGTAGCCGAGGGCCAGAGCGGTGCGGGCCGTGGCCTGGACGCACATCTCGGACATCACCCCGCACACCACCAGCGACTCGACACCGGCTCCCGTCAGCAGCTCCCCGAGGGACGTGCCCGCGAAGCCGTCGTCCCTGGTCTTTCGCATCACGACCTCGGTGGGGCCCGTGCGCACGGGAAGGTGCAGCGCCCAGCCCGGTGTGTACGGCTCGTCGCCCGAGCCCGGTGCGCCGTCGTTCTGGACATGCACGATCAGGGCGCCGCCGCGGCGGGCCCGTGCGATCAGTTCCGACGTGCGCCCCAGCAGCCCGGCCGCGCCGGGCACCGCCCGATCGCCCGTCACGCCCGCCTTCTGGACGTCCACGACCAGCAGGGCATGCGAGGGAGGTGCGACATCGTTCATGGCGCCATCCTGTCCGGCGCCGCCGAGGCCTTCCAGGGGATTTCGTACGCCCGGACACGACCCGGGCAGCCCGGAGGAGCACGGCGGAACCGGCGCGGGGACTACGCAGGCCCCGTCCGGCGTTGGACCAGGGCACAGAGGCCGGCAGAGGCAGCCACAGAGGCAGCCGCTCACGTGATCGCTCACAGCGAACACACCCCGGGGAACATTGAGCGACTCAGAAGCATTGAGTCTGCATAGCTCAACTTGACTGCCGAAGGGGAGATCATGGCTACCGAGTCCAATGCGGTCACACCGCTCAACCTGCCTGTGCTGCCGCTCGACGACGAGGTCGTACTGCCCGGAATGGTGGTGCCTCTGGACCTGTCCGACACCGACGTGCGCGCCGCTGTGGAGTCCGCTCAGGCCGCAGCCCGTGAGGGCGGCGGCAAGCCCGAGGTGCTGCTCGTTCCGCGCATCGACGGCACCTACACCGCGATCGGTGTCATCGGCACCGTGGAACAGGTCGGGCGGCTGTCCGACGGAGACCCCGGCGCGCTCATCCGGGGCCGGGGCCGGGTCCGGATCGGCGCCGGGACCGGCGGGCCGGGTTCCGCGCTCTGGGTGGAGGGGACCCGGGTCGACGCATCGGCCCCCGACCCCCTTCCCGGCTCCGCGGCCGAGCTGGCCAAGGAGTACAAGGCGCTCGCCACCAGCTGGCTGAAGCAGCGCGGCGCCTGGCAGGTCGTGGACCGGGTCCAGCAGATCGAGGACATCTCCGCGCTCGCCGACAACTCCGGATACTCACCCTTCCTCACCACCGCCCAGAAGGTGCAGCTGCTGGAGACCGCGGACGCGGTCGCCCGGCTGAAGCTCGCCATCCAGTGGCTCGGTGAACACCTCGCCGAGCAGGACGTCGCCGAGTCCATCGCCAAGGACGTCCAGGAGGGCGTCGACAAGCAGCAGCGCGAGTTCCTGCTGCGGCGCCAGCTCGACGCCGTACGCAAGGAGCTCTCCGAGCTCAACGGTGAACCCGGTTCCGGCGACGAGTCCGACGACTACCGGGCACGCGTCGAGGCGGCAGACCTTCCCGGGCACGTCCGCGAGGCCGCGCTCAAGGAGGTCGACAAGCTGGAGCGCTCCTCCGACCAGAGCCCCGAGGGCTCCTGGATCAGGACCTGGCTCGACACCGTCCTCGAACTGCCGTGGACCGAGCGGACCGAGGACGCCTACGACATCAAGGGCGCCCAGGAGATCCTCGACGCCGAACACGCGGGCCTGCAGGACGTGAAGGAGCGCATCACCGAGTACCTCGCGGTGCGCAAGCGTCGTGCCGACCGCGGACTGGGTGTGGTCGGAGGCCGGCGCGGTGGCGCCGTGCTGGCCCTGGTCGGCCCTCCCGGCGTCGGGAAGACCTCGCTCGGCGAGTCCGTCGCGCACGCCATGGGACGCAAGTTCGTCCGCGTCGCACTCGGCGGTGTCCGGGACGAGGCGGAGATCCGGGGGCACCGGCGTACCTACGTCGGCGCGCTTCCAGGACGCATCGTCCGGGCCATCAAGGAGGCCGGTTCGATGAACCCGGTCGTCCTGCTCGACGAGATCGACAAGGTCGGCTCCGACTTCCGGGGCGACCCGGCCGCGGCACTGCTCGAAGTGCTCGACCCGGCGCAGAACCACACCTTCCGCGACCACTACCTGGAGGTCGAACTCGACCTCAGTGACGTCGTCTTCCTGGCCACCGCCAACGTTCTGGAAGCGATCCCTGAGGCCCTGCTCGACCGGATGGAGCTGGTCAGGCTCGACGGCTACACCGAGGACGAGAAGGTCGTCATCGCCCGTGACCATCTGCTCCCGCGCCAGCTGGAGCGGGCCGGTCTGGAGTCGGACGAGGTCGCTCTCGACGAGTCGGCGCTGCGGAAGCTGGCCGGCGAGTACACCCGGGAGGCCGGTGTCCGGAACCTGGAGCGGGCCGTGGGCCGGCTGCTCCGCAAGGTTGCCGCTCAGCACGAACTGGGCGACCGGGGGCTGCCGTTCACGGTGACCGACGAGGACCTGCGCGGTCTGATCGGGCGGCCGCACCACGTCCCGGAGTCCGCCCAGGACCCGGCTGAGCGCCGCACCGCGGTGCCGGGCGTGGCCACCGGACTCGCGGTGACCGGAGCCGGAGGCGATGTGCTCTTCGTGGAGGCTTCCCTCGCCGACCCGGAGACCGGTGCGTCCGGACTGACCCTCACCGGCCAGCTCGGCGACGTCATGAAGGAGTCCGCGCAGATCGCGCTGAGCTTCCTGCGCTCGCACGGTGCGGAGCTGGAGCTGCCGGTCGCGGACCTCAAGGACCGGGGCGTGCACATCCACTTCCCGGCGGGCGCTGTCCCCAAGGACGGCCCGAGCGCGGGCATCACCCTGACGACCGCGCTGGCCTCGCTGCTCTCCGGACGGCTGGTCCGTACGGATGTGGCGATGACCGGTGAGGTGTCGCTGACCGGACGGGTGCTGCCGATCGGCGGTCTGAAGCAGAAGCTGCTGGCCGCCCACCGCGCGGGCATCACCACCGTGGTGATCCCGCAGCGCAACGAGGCGGATCTGGACGACGTCCCGGCCGAGGTGCTGGAGACCCTGGAGGTCCACCCGGTCACCGACGTCCGCCAAGTGCTGGAGATCGCCCTCGCACCGGCCTCGGCCCTGGCGGAGCGGAGGATCCCGGCCGCCGCGTAGGCGCCACACAGTGACGGGCGTGGCACCACGGGCGCGGCCGGTACGGACGGCCCGCATCCCCTTCGCGGGGAGGCGGGCCGTTTCGCGTACGAGAGGTCCTACGGGCGGTAGATGGTCCCCGGGACCGGCTCGGCGGGCGCCATCAGCTGGGGCACCGTCACGAACGTGTAGCCCTGCTTCTTCAGCGCGTCGATGATGCCCGGCACCGCGGGCACCGAGCCCTTGTAGATGTCGTGCAGCAGGATGATGCCGTCCTTGCCCGCCTGGTCGAGTATCCGCTTCTTGATCAGCGCGGAGTCGGTCGTCGAGTAGTCCTTGGCGGTGGCGCTCCACAGGATCTGGGAGAGCCCGAGATCCTTGCTGATCTTGGAGACGGTGTCGTCGGTGCGGCCCTGCGGCGGGCGCATCAGCCGCGGCTTCTTGCCGGTGATCGCCGCTATCGCGTCCTGCGTCTTCTCCAGCTCGGCGCGTATCTGCGCGGGCTTCTTGTCCGTCAGGACCTCGTGCGACCAGGTGTGGTTGGCCACCTCGTGCCCCTCGGCCTCGATGCGGCGGACGGTGTCGGGGTGCTTCTTCACGTGGTTCTTGCCCAGCAGGAAGAAGGTCGCGTGGATCTTCTCCTTTTTGAGGACGTCCAGCAGGTGGGGGGTGTCCTCGGCCGGGCCCGCGTCGAAGGTCAGGGCTATGCACTTGGCCTTGCGGCAGTCCACCGGGCCGAACGAGCCCTTGGAGTCGGAGCCGGCGTCGGCCCGTGCGGAGCCGGGGGCGGTGGTCTCCATCGAGCAGCCGCTCAGCGTCAGGGTGAGGCCTGTCACAAGAGCGACGGCCAACCCGGCACCGATCGACTTCGTCCTACTGGGCACGGCAGGTCACTCCCTCGTGGCTGACGGCGCACACCGCGTGCGTCCTGGGAGGACTATACACGCCGTGTATACACGCAGTGCATAGAAGACGGTGTGATCCCTCCGAGGGTGAACGCCCTGGTCAGGGGTGAGGGACGGGAAGAACCCGGCGACGGGTGCATCGCCGGGCTCTTCTGCGGAAACGGTGTGCCGGACAGCCGGCGGCGGAACGGCTCAGCCGTTGGCCAGTGCCTGTACGCGGTCCAGGGCGCCGTTGAAGTGGCTGTGGTCGCCGACCGTGGGGCCCGTCGAGGTGTACTGCCACATCGTGTAGAAGCCCCACCCGGCCGGGAGGGCGCCGACGGTGGAGGCGTAACGGGCCACCCAGAGCGGGTTGGTGGTGCCGAAGCCCGCGTTGTTGCCCGTGCAGGTCTGCCACCAGCTCGTCGCGGTGTAGATGACCGCGTCGCGTCCGGTGCGCGCCTTGTAGGTGTTCACGAAGTCGCGGATCCAGGCGACCATCGCGGCCGGGGTCTTGCCGAAGCACTGGTCGCCGTACGGATTCCACTCGATGTCGAGCGCGCCCGGCAGTGTCCGGCCGTCCTTGGACCAGCCGCCGCCGTGGTCCACGAAGTAGTTGGCCTGGACGGCGCCGCTCGTCGTGTCCGGAGTGGCGAAGTGGTAGGAGCCGCGGATCATCCCCACGTTGTACGAGCCGTTGTACTGCTGGGTGAAGTCCTCGTTCGTGTAGTACGTGCCCTCGGAGGCCTTGACGTAGGCCCACTTGACGCCGCTGCTCCACAGGGCCGCCCAGTTCACGGCGTCCTGGTGGCCGCTGACGTCCACGCCCTCGGTCTGCGCGGCGCGGCTTTCGGGCGGCAGTCCGCCCTGGCCGTCGTGGGCGACGACGCCCATTCCCATGGTGGCCGACCCTCGGGCGGGCTTCGTGGGATCTCCGGTGGCCGGGTTGCCCGCGGCGCCGGCGGCGCCCGGCAGGGTGATGAGGAGGGAGAGTGCTGCGAGCAGGGTTCCCGCGGCGGCGAGGCGTGAGCGACGGGATGTCTTGGAGCCGGATCTGTGCACGGGCATGGCGTGCCTCCGAGGCTTCAGTGGGGGGATCTGCTGACCCGGGGACCGGCGCACGGGCCCCTGGAGGCATGTCATGTTGTGAACATGCCATGCATGACGCTACGCACGTAGACCCGTGCTGCGGAAGGGGGCCTGGGCGGTGCCGTTGGTCTACTCCTGCGAAATACTGGCGGAGCTGCGGCGATGACCAGCGGTGAAAGAAACTTATCTCGGCAGGAAAGCTCATGAGGGGTGTTGACGTGCACGGGAGCGAAAGAGGGAGTGAACCCGGCGCAGCCGGGGGGAGTGGTGTGGACCACGAATTCCTTGCCCTGGAGCTCGAGTTGGCGGTATTCCTGCGCCGTGCGCGGGCGAACTCCGGCGAAATGGCGCGCGAGGTGCACCCGGAGCTGGAGGCCGCCGCCTACGGACTCTTCGTGCGGCTGGAGTCGGCGGGACAGCAGCGTGCCACGGATCTCGCCTCGTACTTCGGCGTCGGCAAAGCCACCATGAGCCGTCAACTGCGCGCCCTGGAGAACCTCGGACTGGTGGCACGTGAACCGGATCCGGTCGACGGTCGCGCCTTCCTCGTCCGCCTCACCGACGAGGGTCTGGACCGTTTCCGGCGCGTCCGCGATGCCCGCCGGGACCGCTATGTCCGCAAGCTCGCCGACTGGGACCGGGCCGAGGTGGCGGAACTGGCCCGGCTGCTGCACCACTTGAACGCCCGCGCGGAGGACTGAGGGCGGCGCGCCCCGCAGTGGGCGGCCGCCGTGTGACGCCGGTGCGCCCCGCTGCGTCCGGGCGCCGGGCCGCAGCTCCGGAACGGGCCGGCGGGCAGCCGTCCGGCTCACAGCTCCACGTAGACCGCCGTCGCGTCGTCGTGCGTCTTGCCGCGCAGCCGCGAACGGCCCGGGTCCGCGTCCTCCAGGGCCCGGACCCGGTCGATCAGCCCCTGCGGCCCCTCCTTGCGCAGCACCCCGAGGCAGGCCGTCCAGTCGCCCTCGCCGAACATCTCCGTCCAGCGGCTCGCCCCGTCCGTCATCGCGGCCAGGGCCCGGACCTCGGTGCGGGGCGTACGCCCCGTCACCGCACGGTGGGCGACGTCCGGGTCGGCGGCGGCGGTGAAGAAGCCGCCCTCCTTGTTCCGGACCTGTGCGTCGGCGATGGCGTCGGAGGCGAGCGAACCCGGCGGCAGCCGGTCGAGCCGGTCGTCCAGCAGGGCGCGCACCGTCCCGTCCGGTGACTCGGAAAGGAGCACCGAGTCGGAGAGGACCAGGTGTTCGACCTCGGTCTCGCTCCAACGCGCCATCACGACGGTTGCCTGTGGAGTGCGTACGTGAGAAAGGTCACACAGGGAATGGTGTGTGTCGGCGGTGCGCCGGATGGACTCCGCGAGGATCTCCTGCAGGGTCAGATCCCGGCGCGAACCCGACAGTTCGACCAGGGCGCCGCCCAGCCGTGCGGTGAACCATGGGACCGAATGTGCACAACCGTCGTCCCCCTGCGGTGGGGTGACCCCGTCGAGCAGTACCAGCCCCCCGCCCTGGCCGGAAGCGGGGAGGACGGTGGCGGCCCAGTCCTCGTTCGGGCGCCCCGGAATGCCGGCGGCGGTGGCGAGCTCCATACGCATGCGGTCAGTCTGCACGACGCCTTCACCGGGCCCGCACGGGCCCGGGATCGGTCTGTACCAGCAGGTCAGACGGTCGGCTGGCGCGGAAGGAATCGCTCCGCCCCGGGTGCGGGCGGGCATCCTGCCAAAGCCTGACCCGAAGTTCCAGCCAGGTGTCCAGGTGTGCCGTCGGGGGCGCCGGGGGAGACTTGTTCGTCAACTCCGGAGTGTTGTTCACTCGTTCGAGTGGCGGAGCGGTTGATGCGCGCCCCCTTCTCAAAAGCACTGGAATGGTCGGAAGCCGTACCAGGGGTCGGGGCGCTCGTTCATGTGGCCGTGCGTCACCTCTGCTTCAAGGGCGGACGAGTCAAGATTGCGAGCACCGGTGCAGAAGAAGCGGCCTCGGAGCATGGGCGGCAAGAACAGCGGTTCCGAGGCGGCGCCTTCGGCGCCGGCTGAAGGCGGGCGCCCCGTGCGGGTACGCAGTCGGCTGGTGGCGGGAGTCGCGGTCGTCGGGATCACGGTCATAGCCGCGGGAGCCCCGGCTGCCCTCACCGCCTCCTCGGAGCTGAACGACTCGCAGCGGCTGGTCACCCTCGCGGAGCTGAACCAGCAGGCCGTCGCGCTCGCGCACTCCCTCGCGGACGAGCGCGACGAGGTCACCGCCTACATCGCCGCCGGCCGGGAGGGCAAGCCCGGCGGGACCGCCGGCAGCCGGAGCACACGCGTCGACCAGCAGGTCGACGAGATCGAGACCGCGGCCCCGGCCACCCTGCGCCGCGACCTCTCCACCATCCCCTCGCTGCGGCGCGACGCCGTCAGCGGCAAGGGTTCGGCGCTGGAGGCCCATCACTCGTACTCCGAGGTCATCGCCAAGCTCCACGGCCTCGCCGACGACCTCGCGGAGAAGACCCCGCCGCGCGCCGCCGGGTCGGGTCGCACCCCGCTCGCGCTCGGCCAGGCCACCGAGCACGCCTCCGCCGCCCGCGGGCTGCTGCTCGCCGCGCTCGCCGTCCCCCGAAAGGAGCCGGTCACCCGGACCGACCCCGTCACCGGGCTGCCCGTCCAGACACAGGACGAGGGCGTCACCCAGGACGACCGCACCCGCGACGAGCTGAGCGCCGCCGCCCAGCAGGCCCGGGTCGGCGAGCTCTCCTCGCTCGCCGACTTCGACCAGGCGGCCGGATCCACCGCCCGCGACAAGCTCGCGTCCACCGTGACCGGCCCCGAGGTCAACAGCGCGGAGAAGTACCTCGCCGAGCTCACCGACCGCCCCGAGCTCTCCGACTCCGACCAGAAGGTCAGCACCAAGAAGGTGGCGGCGGCGCTCTCCGCCCGGGTCGACCGGATGAGGAGCGTCGAGTCCGCACTCGGCACCGCACAGGTCCAGCGGCTGGAGCAGCTGCGCGACGACGACGTCACGGCGCTCGAACTGCGCATCGCACTGCTCGGCGGCTGTCTGCTGATCGCCGTCGGCGTCTCCACCGCCGTGGCCCGCACCCTCACCCAGCCACTGGCCGTGTTGCGGATCGGCGCCGCCAGGCTCGCGGCGGAGCCCGCCACCGCCGAACCGGTCCGCTACACAGGCCGCAACGACGAGTTCGCCCAGGTCGTACGGTCCATCAACGCCCTGCACGGCAGGCTCCACGGACTGCTCCACGAATTCAACGGCCGGTTCGAGAGCCTGGAGGGCGAGCGCGCCGAGCTGATCGCCGGCCGCGAGGCGCTCACCGTCCAGCGCGCCGAACTCCAGGTCCGCACCGCCGATCTGACGGCCCAGCTGGAGAAGCTGAAGAACACCGTCCACCACACCTTCGTCAACCTCTCGCTGCGCAACCTCGGCCTCGTCGAGCGTCAGCTCGGGGTCATCGAGTCGCTGGAGGAGCGCGAGCAGGACCCGGAGCGCCTCGGCACCCTCTTCAAGCTCGACCACATGGCCACGGTCATGCGCCGCCACAGCGAGAACACCCTGGTGCTCGCCGGCTCCGAGCACGGGCACGGGCATCCCGGACCGATTCCGCTCGTCGACGTCCTGCGCGCGGCGGTCAGCGAGATCGAGCGGTACGAGCGGGTCACCATCCAGTCCCTGCCGCCGCACGCCCAGATCGCCGGATTCGCCGCCGACGACCTCAGCCACCTCGTCGCCGAACTCCTGGAGAACGCCACCTCCTTCTCGCCGCCCGACTCCCATGTCCAGCTCTCCGGCTGGCTGCTGGAGACCGGTGAGGTGATGCTCTCCGTGCAGGACGAGGGCATCGGGATGTCGTCCGTACGGATGGGCGAGCTCAACACCCGGCTGGGCGACCCCTCGCTCTTCGAGGCGGGCGAACAGAACGCCGACGGGGCCGGTCTCGGCCTCCAGGTGACCTCACTGCTGGCCGCGCGCCACGGGGTACGGGTCCAGCTGCGCGAGCAGAAGAGCAGCGGGGTGACGGCGGTCGTCGTACTCCCCGAGGCCCTGCTGCCGAAGGCGCCGCCGGCCGCCACTCCGCCGCCCGTCACCGCGCCCGGCGACGCCCCCACCCTGAACCTGCCCGGCTCGGTCGCCGAGGCCAACTCCAACGCGCTGCCGCGTCGCACCCTGGCACTGCCCGGCGACCCGCTGATCGCGGCGGCCGAGCAGACCATCGCCGCGTCCGCGGCCGTGACCGCGTCCTCCGCCGAGGAGCCCGCGGCATCCACCGGCGGGCAGGCCGTCCCCGACCACGAGCCCCCCGCCGGGCCGGAGGATCAGCCCGAGACCGCGGCCGTGGAGGAATCCCCGGAGCTCTCGGAACGGGAACAGCCCTCGGAGCCCTCGGAACCGGAACGTTCCGCACAGCCGGAACAGCCCTCGGAACCGGAACGCTCCGCACAGCCGGAACAGCCGTCCGTACCCTCGGAGTCCGAGGCCGAGACCACGATGCAGGTCAGGCTTCCCCGGGTGCCCGAGTTCGACGACGTACCCGAGTTCATCCACGCCCCCGCCTTCGGGGACGGCCCCGAGCCGCCGCTCGCGTCCGGCCCCTACGCCATCGGCCCCGACCGCCACGAGCGCACCGCCGACGAGGGCCCGCAGCAACAGGACGCCCCGGCCCCCGCACCCGCTGCCACCTCGGTGGCCGGCACCGTGCCCGGCCCGCGCCACCCCGAGCCCGGCAGGACCACCGACAAGGGACTGCCCAAGCGCACCCCCAAGGTCGTCAGGCCCGCCGCCGCTCCGGCCTCCGAACGCACGGGCAGTGTCGACAAGGACGCGCTGCGCCGCCGGCTGGGCGGCTTCCACCAGGGGGCCAAGGACGGCCGCCGGGACGTCGAGGCGGAGATCGCCGAGTCGTCCGCCACGCCGGAGGCATCCGCCCCGGCCGGGCACACCGCACGTAAAGGCCACACTGAGGCGGCCGGCCGTACCGACGGCCGGGCCGATGAGACGGGGGACACAGTCGAGGAGGCACGCAGTTGACTGCGCCCAGCACATTCGGGCTGAGTACCGAGGCCCGGAACCTTCACTGGTTGCTGAGCAATCTGGTGGAGGAGGTGCCAGGGGTCCACTCGGTCACCGTCGTCTCGTCCGACGGTCTGATGCTGCTCTCCTCCGACCCCGGCCACCAGAGTGCCCAGGCGGCAGGACGGCAGGACGGCCCCCGCGGCTCCAGCGCCGACCTGGCGACCATCGTCTCCGGCATCGGCAGTCTCACCGTCGGCGCCGCGAAGCTGATGGAGGGCGGCGGTGTCAAGCAGACCATGGTCGCCATGGAGGAAGGCAGCGTCTTCGTCATGTCGATCAGCGACGGTTCGCTGCTCGGCGTGCACGCCACACCCGACTGCGACATGAGCGTCATCGCCTACCACATGGCGCTCTTCGTCGGCCGTGCCGGCCACGTACTCACCCCCGAACTCCGCAGTGAGCTGCGCAAATCGATGGAGAGCGCCCAGTGACCCCCGCCGCTGCTGAACCCGCCCGCAGGCTCCCCGTCCGCGGTGCCGACAAACGGCCCGCCCGGGTCCGCCCGTACTCGCTCACCGGTGGCCGCACCCGGTTCGGCCATGTGCTGCTCGTCGAGACGTTCGTGGCCGCGCTCGAAGCACCCGAAGAGCGTCGCGAGCTGACCAACGGCAACCTGGCCTCGCGCGTCATGCCGGAGCTCCGGGCCATCGTCGAGATCTGCCGCCGGATGCGTACCGTCGCGGAGATCTCCGCACTGCTGAAGATGCCGCTCGGCGTGGTCCGGGTGCTGCTCAGCGACTTGGCCGACCAGGGAAAGATCCGCGTGTACGGGACCGGGCACGGCACCGGCCAGCCCGACCGCGCACTGCTCGAAAGGGTGCTCAATGGACTCCGTCGTCTCTGAGTCGCCGCTGTTCGCCCCGCGCCTGCCGGGGCCGAAGGACCAGGCCGAAGAGGCACCGCAGGCCTGGCAGCTGGACCGCACCAGGGCCCCGATCGCCACGAAGATAGTGGTCGCGGGCGGCTTCGGTGTGGGCAAGACCACCTTCGTCGGGTCGGTCTCCGAGATCACCCCGCTGAAGACCGAAGCGATGATGACCCAGGCCAGCGAGGAGACCGACGACCTCAGCGCGACGCCCGACAAGGTCACCACCACCGTCGCCATGGACTACGGCCGGGTCACGCTCGACGACGACCTCGTGCTGTACGTCTTCGGCACACCGGGTCAGCAGCGCTTCTGGTTCATGTGGGACGACCTGGTGCGCGGTGCGATCGGTGCGGTCGTCCTGGCCGACACCCGCCGGCTGGAGGACTGCTTCCCCGCCCTCGACTACTTCGAGAGCTGCGGACTGCCGTACATCGTGGCCGTCAACCACTTCGAGGGAACGCCCGGGTTCGAGGCCGAGGACGTCCGGGAAGCCCTGACCGTCCCGCCGCACGTGCCTGTTGTGATCATGGACGCGCGTCACAGGATCACCGTCGTCGAGGCACTGCTGGCCCTGGTCGGCCACGCCCTCGACGCAACCCCCGCTTAAGGGCTGTCCCGTAACCCCTGGCGGGCGCGCGACGACAGCTGCGGCACCTCGCCGCGTTGCCGAAACGCCCGTATCGCTCCAAGATGAGGGCGCTCCGGCGCCTTGCGATGCACCGCATCCGACGCCGCGCGCTGATCCACCAGGGATTACGGGACAGCCCTTAGCACGTCACACACAACGGAGAGCCGCGATGCGGAAGATACTCATAGTCGGAGCCGGTCAGTCCGGGCTCCAGCTCGCCCTGGGACTGCAGTCCAGAGGGTACGAAGTCACCCTCATGTCCAACCGCACCGCCGACGAGGTCCGCTCCGGCCGGGTCATGTCCACCCAGTGCATGTTCCACACCGCGCTCCAGCACGAGCGGGACTACCAGCTCAACTTCTGGGAGTCCCAGGCCCCGCGCATCGAGGGCCTCGGTGTGTCGGTCGCCGCGCCCGACTCCTCGCGCGCCGTCGACTGGGTCGGCAAGCTGGACGGCTTCGCCCAGTCCGTGGACCAGCGTGTGAAGATGGCCGGCTGGATGGACACCTTCGCCCAGCGCGGCGGACAGCTCGTCATCCACGGCGCGGCCGTCTCGGACCTGGACTACTTCTCCCGCACCTACGACCTGGTCATGGTCTCGGCCGGCAAGGGCGAGCTGGTCTCCATGTTCGGCCGGGACGCCTCCCGTTCGCCGTACGACGCCCCGCAGCGCGCCCTGGCCGTCGCGTACGTCCACGGCATGGGCCCGCGCCCCGAGCACCCCGAGTTCGACGCGGTGCGATGCAACCTGGTCCCGGGCGTCGGCGAGCTCTTCGTGATGCCGACCCTGACCACGTCCGGCCGCGCCGACATCCTGTTCTGGGAGGGCGTCCCGGGCGGACCGCTCGACGCCTTCCAGGGCATCAAGGACCCCTCGGAGCACCTCGCCAAGACGCTGGAGCTCATGGAGCGGTTCACCCCGTGGGAGTACGCCCGCGCCACCAAGGTCGAACTGACCGACGCCAACGGCACCCTGGCGGGCCGCTACGCCCCGACTGTCCGCAAGCCGATCGGCCGGCTGCCCGGCGGCGGCCTGGTGCTCGGCGTCGGGGACGTGGTCGTCGCCAACGACCCGATCACCGGGCAGGGCTCCAACTCCGCCTCCAAGTGCGCGAACGCCTACCTGGACTCGATCATCGAGCACGGTGACGGGGAGTTCGACGCGGCGTGGATGCAGTCCACCTTCGACCGCTACTGGGAGACCGCCCAGCACGTCACGAAGTGGACGAACGCGATGCTCGGCGTCCCGCCGGAGCACGTGCTCAACCTGATCGGCGCCGGCGGTCAGCTCCAGCCGGTCGCCGACCGCTTCGCCAACGGGTTCAACAACCCGGGGGACTTCGAGAACTTCTTCTACGACCCCGAGAAGACGAACGCGTACCTCGCCTCCCTCGCGGGCCCGGCCGCCTGAGCGCTCCGTACCCGCTGAACGGCCCGGCAGGCCGTTCAGCGGGTACGGCAGCCGTCACTCTTCGGGCGCCGAGGAGACGCTGTACCCGTCGTCGGAGCCGTCGGACGCCCCCTGCGGGAGCTCCGGCGCCTTGTACGTACGCAGAGGCGCGCTCTCCGGGTCCGGCCGCACAGCGCCCAGCAGTGGATTCGACGCCAGCGGCGAGACCTTCACCCGGGAGCCGGGCCGGGGTGCCTGCACCACCAGCCCGTTGCCGATGTACAGCGCCACATGCGTGGCCTTCGGGAAGTAGATCACCAGGTCGCCCGGGCGCAGCGAGCTCACCGGCACCTTCTGGAGCTGCCGCCACTGCTCCTGCGATGTGCGCGCAATGGTGCGTCCGGCGTGCGCCCAGGCCTGCGAGGTGAGCCCGGAGCAGTCGAACGAGTCCGGCCCCTCCGCGCCCCACACGTACGGCTTGCCGATCTGCCGGACCGCGTACCGGACCGCCTCGCCGCCCTCCTCGGACGGCGGCCGGGTCGAGGACAGCGCACCCGAGGCGGCCAGGGCGCCCTGGGCCTCGGCCGTGCCCTTCTGTTCGAGGCCGGACACCTCGGCGAGCTGGTCCGCGGAGAGCGTGGCGAGCTTCGCCTCGACCGCCTTCAGACGCTTCTGCACGGCGTCGCGGTCCTTCTTCTGCCGCGTGGCCAGCACCTGCTGCTTGTCCAGCACCTTGCGGGACTTCTTCGCCAGCTCGTCGGCGCGCTTCTCGGCGCCGGTGAGCCGCTGCACGGTCGCCACCCGCCCGGCCGCCAGCCGCTGGATGACCTGCCCCTGGTCCAGGGCCTGCGCGGGGTCGCGGGACAGCAGCAGTTGCAGATACGAGGAGAAGTCGGAACGCCCCTGGTACTGCTGGCGGGCCAGCCGTCCGGCGGCGTCGCGGCTGCGGGACAGCGAGAGCCGTGCGGTGACGAGGGCGGAGTCCAGCTTCTTCGCCTCCGCCGTCCGCTTCTTCAGCTCGGCCGCCGTCCCGTTGTAGGTCTCGGTGGCCTCCTCCGTCTGCTGGTACAGCTTCTGGAGCTCACTCAGCAGGGTGGCGGCGCTCGTGCCCGCGGCTCCGGCGGCCGACGGCGGGGCGGGGTCCGCGGGAGGGGGCTGCGGGGCGGCCACGGCAGCGGCCGGTGAGGCCAGGACGACGGCGGCCAGCGCCGTGGTGCAGAGCGAGTGCAGGACTCTGCCGGGCACGACATCACCTCCGATAACGGGGCGAATCATGGGACTACCCCATAAGTGGGCGCAAGGCATCCATACGCTCACTCGTCGTCAGGTGATGCAAGGACCGGCGGTGTGGCGGCGGCCCGGTTCCCCCGGAAGGCGGTGGGGCCAGGGCATGTCCGTAAAGCCCTGGGGCCCCACCGCCCGGTCACGACCGGGTCGGGATCAGGTGACGGGGAACGCGTAGAAGACCCGGTCCCGCTGCACGACCGTGCTCTTCGCGGAGGCCAGCACCTTGTAGACGGCGGTGACCGTGGCCCCCTCGGGGGCCTGTGCGCCGATGTCCTGGAACTTCCACAGCCGCCGTCCGTCACTCGCCGCGAACGCGGTGACCTGACTGGAGCTCGCCGCGAACAGGGTCTTTCCGGAGCTGCTGACCGCGATGGCCGGGGCCCAGGCGGTGAGCGCACCCTCCGTCGAGCGCAGCCAGCGCAGCTTTCCGGTCTTCCGGTCGACCGCGCCCACCTGCTGGTTGCGATTGGTCGTGTGCAGCAGGTCGCCGGACTCCACCGAGGTGCCGAACGCGGAGCCGCGGTCGCCGTTCAGCGTCCACTTCGGCTTTCCGTCCGGTGTGGCGAAGGCGCGGAGGTCGGTGCCGGCCGCCGCGTAGACGAGGCCGTCCTCATCGCCCGCCGCCGCACCGTCGGGCGTCACGGTGCCGAACTTCTCCGTCCACTTCAGCTTTCCGGTGCTGCGGTCGAAGCTCCGGAAGACGCCCTTGCCCTTGGCGGCCTTCACGTCCGCCGGGGTGAGCGTCAGCCGGTCCTGCCGTACGACGATGTCGTCGGGGCGGATCGCGATCAGCCGGTACACCGGGGCGACCGGCCCGCGGCCGGTGGGCACGGGTGTGCGCCACAGCTCCTTGCGCTGCTCGATGTCGTATCCGAACAGGAACGACTTGACGACCTGCTTGTCCTTGCCGCGCTTCTTGCCCTTCTTCGGCTTGGGGGCCTTCTCGGTGACCTTGGTGGAGCCGGTGAACCAGACGGCGGATCCGGACGAGCCGACCAGTGTGCGCACCGTCAGATACGGCGCGTCGGCGAACCCGTCGGCGTACGCGACCCGGTGGGTGACCCGGCCGTCCTTCGCCGACAGCCACAGGAACTCGGTCGGGCCCGCGACGAAGACGGACTCCTTGCCGGCCGGCAGCGCCGCCTGCCCTTTCGCGGCGTCCGCGTTCTCCCAGATCCGGCGCCCTGTGCTCAGGTCGACGGCGGACGCGTGTGTCTCGTCCGTCACCACCAGCAGCCGGTCGTTCCAGGTGACGGCGGTGAGCGGGGCCGGCGAGGCCGCGGGGTGCGTGTAGATCCACTGCGGCCGGGGCGGCTGTCCGGCGATGGTGGTCCCGCTGGGGTTCGGGGTCGATTTGGCGTCGTCGGCGGACTTCCCGTCGTCGCCCGAGCCGAGCGCGAGCATCCCGCCACCTCCGACGATCAGCCCGGCAGCTCCGGCGGCGGCCCCGATCAGCAGGGTCCGGCGGTCGATCCCGGCGCGCTGCGGAGGGAAGACGGAGAACGGGGAGGGGAGAGGCGCCGCGGGTACGGGCAGCGGCCGGGCCGGTACGGGAAGCGCCTGCGGGCCCGGAAGCGCCTGCGGGGCCGTGGGCCCTGCGGGGAAGGGAGCCGGGGCGGCCGGGAGGGCGGGCCGGCTCGGCGGCATCGAGAGCTGGGTCGTCGCCCGGTCGGGGCGCGGGGCGTCGTGATCGATGATCCCGAACTGGGCGGTCCGGGTGTCCCGTCCGGGCGCGGGAGCCTCGGATCCGCCTACCCCGGCCCCGCCGTCGGCGGCCGTGGGCACGGCGTCCTGCACATCCGGTACGCGAGGGTCTGCGGATACGGCCGGGGCGTCGGATACGCCCGGGGCGTCCGCCACGTCCGTCACGTTCTGCGCGGGCACGGAGTCCTCGACGGCCGGCGGCGGGGTCTCCAGCGCCTCGGCGCGGGCGCCCTGCCCGGCCACGGCCGCCGACAGCGACGCCGGCAGCCAGTTGCCGCCCTTGGCGAGCCCGGCCGCACCCTCCAGGGCCAGTTCCGCGGCCACCGCACCCGCCGTCGGCCGGTCGGCCGGGTCCTTGGCCAGGCAGCGGGCGACCAGATCGCGCAACGCGTCCGGTACGGCGGCCAGTTCCGGCGCGGTGTGGGCGATCCGTTCGGCGGCCTCGGTCACCGGACCGTCCGCCAGCGGGGTGCTGCCGGTGGCCGCGTACGCGAGCAGCAGGCCCAGCACGAAGAGGTCGGACGCCGGCCCGGCCTCCTTGCCCTCGACCTGCTCCGGGGTCAGATAGCCGAGCCGTACGGAGAGCTGCCCGCCCGGCCTGGCCTCGGCGTCGGCCGCCGCACCCAGCGGACCGAAGGCGGTGAGCCGCGGGCCGTCCCCGGCCAGCAGCACGGTCCTCGGGGCGAGGCCCTGGAGCACGGCCCCGGTGGCGTGCACCCGGGAGAGGGTCTCGGCGACACCCGCGCCCAGTATCCGCACGGCCCGCTCGGGGAGCGGTCCGGCGAGCTCGACCGCCTCGGCGAGGGTCAGCGCCGGTACGTACGCCGACGCCGTCCACAGCAGGTCCTCGTCCTCGGGCCCGGCCGCGAGGGTGCCGAGCTGCTCGGCCACCCAGCCGCCGGCCAGCCGCTCCGCGGTGCGCGCCTCGGCCTGGAAGCGGCGCCGGAAGGCGGGCAGCGCGGCCAGTGCGGGCCGCGCCGCGGTGATCACGACGAGGTCCTGCGCGGGCCCGCCGCGCGCCAGGTACTGCAGCGCTGCCGCCGTCTCCCGCAGACGCACCAGCGTCGTGTACGGGCCGAAACGGCGTGGATCATCCTGACGCAGCGCCTCCATGGCGCACCCCCTTGTGACCGTTCCCTTGGCCGTCGTCCTCGGACCAGACCGTCGATCTTAGACCGAACAACCGACCCACCCCATTTCGCCCCAAATATGTCACTCCGGTTTCGACCAGGGCCACTTGGGGCTGTGCCGCTCGCGGCCGTCGGGGGCGTACTCGTACACCCAGCCCCGCTGGATCCCCAGCCGCTTGGAGAACCCGGCCGGGACCCGCCGGTACGCGTACACCGTGGCAGGACCGCCCTCGGCGTCCGGGACCGGGACCTCGTACCACTTGGGCGGGTGGCCGGTCGGGCCGACGAGCACGGGCAGGACGCGTCCGTCCAGGGGGCCGCCGGTGAAGGGGGTGTTCTCGCTTCTCACCGCCCCAGTCTGACCGATCAGCCCGGCGGCAGCAGATGCGCCGCCTCGCCGACCACCGGGATCAGCCGGTCCGCCAGCCGGCCGGCCGGGCCCGCCGCGGTCTCCAGCGGCAGCAGTTCGGCCACCGCGGCCGCGGTTCCCGGGTCGGTGGCGGCGGTGATCGCGAGGAGTCCGATGAACTGGTCGACGAGCCAGTCGCGCAGCTCGGGCGCGGGCGGCTGCTTCTCCTCGTCCAGCCAGATCAGCGAGGCGGCCTCGACGGCCGCGATCCAGGTGCGCACCATCATCCGCAGCCGCGGCCCGGGTGCGCTGCCGCCCTCGCCCCGGCCCAGGTGCAGGAGTATCTGGTCGGCCGCCGCCCGCCGCACCTCGTCGACGATCGTGGTCGTCCGGGACGTCTCGGCGACGCTGCCGCCGCGCAGCAGCGCGCTGAAGCCGGCGTCGTGCTCGTCGACGAAGGCGAGATAGCGGTCGAGGACCCGCGTCACCCGCTCCGTGGGCGGGCCCACGGCCGGTTCGGCGAAGCACAGGATCAGTGCCTCGGCGGCGGACCTGAGCGCCGCCTCGTACAACTGCTGCCGCCCGCCCGGGAAGTAGCGGTAGACCAGTGGCCGGGAGACACCGGCCACCGTCGCGACCTCGTCGAGCGAGACCTCGTCGGGGGCCCGGTGCGCGAAGAGGGTGAGTGCCGCACCGAGGAGCTGGGTGCGCCGCTCCTCGACGCTGAGCCTTCGGTACGCGCGGGTCGGCGACGTGGCTGCGGCTGGGGTCATACCTGTCAGCCTAAGTGCTGCCACGGTCAGGCGAGCAGGCCCGAGCTCTTCCACAGCCTGCGCCCCACTCCGTTGAGGACCCCGATGTCCTCGAAGAAGTCGGTCAGCCGCTTGGCTCCCGACTGCATGACCTCCGCCCGGTGCCCGCTCGCCCGTACCTGGGCCACGGCCTCCTGGCGGTCCAGGCCGACGTTTTCGTACACCTGCGGATTGACGAAGCAGACGGAGAAGACGCGGGCCGCCTCGCCGCAGCTGACCCTGGTGAGTTCGCGCTCCCAGCGCGGCGCGGTCACCATCTGGCGGCGCAGTTCCTCGCGGGCGTAGCGGACGTGCCGGGCCTCCTCCACCACATGGATACGGGTCACGCCGCGCACCAGGGTCTGGACGCGCTCGTCGGGGAAGGTCAGCCGCTGCATCCAGTCGAGGATCTCCTCGCCGAGCAGGGTCGCCGCGAACGAACCGGGCGTGGTGGAGACGGTCTTCAGTACCCGGGCGAGGTTGTGGTAGCGGCGGGGGACCGGGTAGCAGGGTGCGCCGCCCCAGGTGATCATCCGGCCGAACATCATCGAGTGCCGGCACTCGTCGGCTATCTCGGTGAGGGCGTAGCGGACGTGGTTGCTGACCACCGGCTTGTCGTAGATGTGCCGCACCAGCAACTGCATCAGGATGATCTCGAACCAGATGCCCAGCGAGGCCAGCGAGGCCGCCTCGTGCCGGGCGAGGTCCAGCCGCTGTTCGTGCGACATCCGACGCCACATCGGGGTGTCGTAGAGGGAGACCAGCTCGGGTGGCCAGAACCACTTGCCGTCCTCGGCCGGCGCGTCCCAGTCGAGCTCCTTGTCCGGGTCGAAGGAGTGCTTGGCCGAGGCCTCCAGCAGCCGTTCGGCGATCTGCTCACGGTCCCGGAGCGGGCCGAGTGCGTCGCGGAGCAGCTGCACATCGCGTTCGGTCGCTGACGTCATGGCTGGAGGCACCTCACACATGGGTTACCGGCGGTCACTTCTTATGAGACCGTCTGTCAGCAAGCCCGTCAATCCCTTGCGCGCGACTTGTTGACCCGGCGTCTACCAGCGTGTGAACCTGCCAACTGAGCCAAACGACAGCTGACTTGTCGGAGCATGCGAGGCGAAGGAGCCGTCCGTGTCGACCCACGACCTCTACACCACCGCCCCCGAGCAGCCGCTGTGGACAGTGCCCGCCTCGGGCGCCGCCCGCTTCAGCTGGGACTACGACGACGGCCGCGAGCGCCTCCTCGCCCTCTACCAGAAGGGCAAGGACAAGCAGTGGGACGGCAACAAGCGCATCGACTGGAGCCTGGAGGTCGACCCCACCGACCCGCTCGGCACCCCCGACGAGGCCCTCACCCTGTACGGCACCCCGCACTGGGCGAGGATGACCGAGAAGGACCGGGGCGAACTGCGCAAGCACTACACCTCCTGGCAGTTCAGCCAGTTCCTCCACGGTGAGCAGGGCGCGATGGTCTGCGCGGCCCGGATCGTGGAGTCCGTCCCGGACCTGGACGCCAAGTTCTACTCCGCCACCCAGACCATGGACGAGGCCCGGCACGCGGAGATCTACGGCCGGTTCCTGCACGAGAAGATCGGGATGCTGTACCCGGTCAACGACAACCTCCAGGGCCTGCTCGGCGACACCCTGCGCGACTCCCGCTGGGACATGCCCTACCTCGGCATGCAGGTCCTCATCGAGGGCCTCGCCCTGGCCGCCTTCGGCATGATCCGCGACACCACGACCAAGCCGCTGCCCAAACAGATCCTCGCCTACGTCATGCAGGACGAGGCCCGGCATGTGGCCTTCGGCCGGATGGCGCTGCGCGACTACTACAAGCAGCTGAGCGACGCGGAACTGCGCGAGCGCGAGGAGTTCGTCATCGAGGGCTGTTACCTGATGCGTGACCGGCTCAGCGGTGTGGAGGTGCTGGAGAACTTCGGCATCGCCAAGAAGGAGGCCAAGGAGCTCTCCGAGCACTCCGAGTACCTCCAGCTCTTCCGCAAACTGCTCTTCAGCCGCATCGTCCCGTGCGTGAAGGACATCGGTCTGTGGGGCGAGCGCCTGCAGAAGGCGTACGTCGACATGGGCGTCCTCGAACTGGGCGACTCCAGCCTGGACCTGCTCATGGCCCAGGACGAGGAGATAGCCGAACAGCTGGACCGGGACCGCTTCGAGGTCGAGGAGCAGGCACGGGTCGCGGAGGTCGCGGAGGCGATAGCGGACGGCGGGGCGGCAGCGTCCACCTCCTGAACCGGGGCGGTCCGGGGGAGCGCTGAGTAGGGTCGGGCGCATGCCTCAGAGCGATGACGGTGCCGGCCCGCCCGTGCCCCGCCCGGACCGGGTCCATCTCACCCGCCTCGCCTCCTACGGGCCGGTCTCCACCCACCTGTCGCTGATGAGCGACCGCCGGCTCGGCGAGGCCGTCTCCGCGGCCGCCCCGCTGGGGTCGGGGATGGGCGGCAGATCGGCGGAGCTGGAGGTGGCCGGGACGCGGGTCTTCGTCAAACGGGTGCCGCTGACGGACCTCGAACTGCGGCCGGAGAACGTGCGGTCGACCGCCAACCTCTTCGGGCTGCCGGTGTTCTACCAGTACGGCGTGGGCTCGGCCGGATTCGGGGCCTGGCGGGAGCTGGCCGCGCACACCGTCACCACCAACTGGGTTCTGGGCAACGAGTACGCCGACTTCCCGGTGATGTACCACTGGCGGGTGCTGCCCGACTCCGCCCCGCAGGGCTTCGTGGACGAATTCGGCGGCATCGACGGGGCGGTGGCCCACTGGGAGGGATCGTCGGCCGTACGCGACCGGCTGGAGGCCGTCGGCCGGTCGTCGGCGAGCCTGGTGCTCTTCCTGGAACACGTGCCGCACACCCTCGCGTCATGGCTGGGGCAGCGCCGGGCCGCAGCGGCGGAGGGCGGGGGGCAGCCGCCGTACGCATGGCTGGACGGGGCCCTGGCCCGCGGGGCCGGCTTCATGAGCTCCCGCGGCTTCGTGCACTTCGACGCGCACTTCGGCAACATCCTCACCGACGGCAGGTCGATCCGCTTCGCCGACTTCGGCCTCGCGCTGAGCTCCGGGTTCGAACTCTCCGGCGAGGAGTCCGCGTTCCTCGCCGGGCACCTCGCGTACGACCGCCACTACGTCGCCGGACATCTGCTGCGCCACCACCTTTTCGACGAGGTGTGCGACGCCGCCTTCCTGCGCGCCTGGACGGCGGGCGACCGGCCGGACGGCGTACCGCCCGAAATCGCCGCCATCCTCGACCGGCACGCCGCGCCCTCGGTCGTCCTGGACGGTTTCCACCGCCGGCTGCTGACCGTGAGCAAGCGGACGCCGTACCCGTCGGCCGACATCGACCGGGCCGCGCCTACGTCAGCACCAGCCACCGCCGCCCGTCGATGAGTTCGCGTGCCGCGTCGAGGTGACCGGCGTGGCAGGCGGTCTCGGTGATGACGTGCAGCAGGACGTCCCGCAGGGTGTGCAGATGGGGTTCGCCGAACAGGTCACGGGGCCACCGGGCGAGCGCGTCACCGGGTGCCGCGGCGGTCACCACGGCGTCCGCGAGACGGGTCTCCGTGCGGTACCGGTCGAGGACCTCGGTGTGCGTGGTGCCGGGCGCCACCTGCCAGGCGTCGTCGATGTCGTCCAGGGCCCGGATGATAACCGGGTCGCCGGTGAACACGGCACGGAACCAGAACCGTTCGACATCGAGCGCCAGATGCTGGACGAGCCCGAGACAGCTCCACCCCGACGGCAGCACCGGCCGCCGCAGCGCGTCCGCGTCCAGCCCCTCGACGATGCCGAGGACATGGCGACGCTGCCCGTCCAGGCACGACAGGAGCGCCAGGATCTCGGGGTCCGTCGTCGCGGCCAGGGCGGCGGTGCCTGATTCGGGCCCGGTCACTGTGCCGTCCGCCGGACGGCTCTGCTCGATGGACATGGGTGCCACGATCTATGAACGGCCGGGCCCTGTACACAGTGTCGCGGCGCCCCGTGCCGCGCGTTCCATGCACACGAGGTCCGCGCGCTCGTCCCACGACGTGGTGACGGCGAAGCCGAACCGCTCGTACAGCGCGACGGCCCCCGTGCGCGGCCGGCGGACGACGGAGAGGCCGTGCCGGTCGTTCATGGCACCGGGATCCCACGGGCCGGATTCGGGCAGATCAAGCCCGTCCGGCGATTGAGGACAAGGCGTTGCTCCGGAGGGGCGGCCTGTCGGAGTGAGCGGATCCCGGTCCGAGGCGCCGTTCGCCCGCCCGCCGAGTGGCTCACGCGGCGGGAGCCGCTGAACTGATCCCGTCCGTCCCGGGGTTTCGGAATCGTGTGCATGCCCATGACGTAACTTGAGCGCCATGACCACGCCGCCGCCGCAGCCGCCGCAGGGCCCCTACGGACCGCCCCCGGGGCCGTACGGGCCGCCGCCGCAGCCCCAGCAGAACCCGTACGGACCGGCGCCCCAGCAAGGCCCGTACGGGCCGCCGCAGCCGGCACCCGGACCACAGCCCTTCGGCTATCCGCAGGGACCGCCGCAGCCCTTCGGGTTCCCGCAGGGGCCGCCGCCCCGGCGGAACCGGACCGGGCTGGTCGTCGGGATCACCGTCGGCGCGCTGGTGGCGGCCGGCTGCATCGCGTTCGGGGTCTCCCGGCTGGCCGACGCCGGGGCGTCGGCGGTCGCCGGGGACTTCCCGAAGGCCGAGTACCGGCTGACCGTGCCGAAGAAACTGCTGGACGACGAGTACACGCTGGCCAAGGACGCCTCGTCGACCGAGGGCCGGGAGATCGAGAAGACCTACGACCCGAGCATCCGCGATGTGAAGGCCGTCGTCACCCAGTACACCTCGTCGGCCGGCGGCACCCTGGTCGTCTCAGGTCTGTGGGGACGGATCAAGGGGCCGGAGTTCACCCGGGACAAGATTCTGGAGGGGGCCTCCGGGACGGACGGCATGACCGTCGCCGTGCCCGCCCGGGAGTTCACCCCCGCCGGGTACGGGATAACCGTGTCCTGCCAGGTCGTGCGGTCCAAGGACGGTGCGCTCACCAGCACCATCCCCATGTGCGCCTGGGGCGACGACAACACCGCGTCCTTCGTCGCCGTCGTCACCCCCGCCACCGCGCTCCAGGCCCCCGAGAAGGTCGACCTCGACAAGGCGGCGCTGGACACCGCCCGGGTCAGGGCCGAGTCGCGCAAGCCGATCGGGGCCGCCCGGGCCGGCTGACCGGCCCGACGCGCCGGGCGCCGGGCCGTCGGCCGTCAGATCCGTGGCGCCGGGAGTACCGGCTTCAGCACGCTCTCCACCGCACGGGCCATCCCGAGCAGCTGCACATCGGCGCCGCGCCGCGCGACCAGCTGGAGCCCGACCGGGCAGCCGTCCGGGGTGAATCCGGCGGGGACGCTCGCCGCGGGATGCCCGCTCACGTTGAAGGACCAGGTCAGTGCCGTGGAGAAGAGCTCGCCCGGTCCCTCGTGGCCGTGCGGACGGTTGGGCGTGACCGGGGCGAGGAGCAGGGGCGTGCCGGCGAAGAAGGCGTCCAGCCGGCGGTCGTTCTCCCGCCGGATCTCCTCCTCGGGCGCCGCCGCCGTTCCGCTGCGCACCGCCTGCCAGACGGCCGCCGGGTCGAGCAGTTCGCAGCCGGTGTCCCCGAGCCGCACCACCCCGGCCGCCGTCAGCCGCCGCACCGCGGCCCGCACCACCGCCGCGACCTCCGGGTCGACGTCCGCGTACCCCAGGTCCGGGCTGTAGGCGGCGCGCAGGGGCAGCTCGGTCACGGCCGGTTCGTACGGCTCCAGGACACAGCGCAGCCAGGTGTGCGCCGACGCGGCGGACCTCGCCAGCACTCCGGCGGAGGCGAGCCCCGAACGGTCGGGGGACGGCAGCAGCCCGTTGGTCGTTTTGAACCCGAACACCCCGCACCAGGCGGCCGGGATCCGCACCGAACCCGCCCCGTCGCTCCCGGTCGCCAGCTCCACCAGGCCCGCCGCGACCGCCGCCGCCGAGCCCGCCGACGAACCGCCCGGAGTCCGGTCCGGCCGCCACGGGTTGGCCGTCCGGCCGTGGGCGCCGAGACCCCAGGTCTTCCAGTAGGTGCCGGGACCCGGCACGGAGGTCGAGCCGACCGGGACGCCACCCGCCGCGATCAGCCGGCGGGCGGCGTGGGAACGGATTCCGGTGGGGCCCTTCACCGCGAACGGGAGCCCGGCCAGCGGGAGCCGGGCCGCGCCGGGCACCCGGGCGAGCGCCTCGTCGGGCCAGACGTCGAGGAAGGCGCAGAGTCGCGGGTCCGCCCGCCCGATCGCGGCCAGCGCCTCCGGCACATCCCTCGAAGCCGTCATGCGCTCAGTCTTCCAGGGCCGCTTCCATGACGGAACGGGCGATCGGCGCCGCGCTGCCGCCGCCGCTGATGTCGGCCCGGTCGGCGGCGGCGTCCTCGACGACCACGGCGACCGCCACGGCAGGCCGGGCGGAACCCTCCGCCTGCGCCCAGGAGATGAACCAGGCGTACGGCATACCGGTGTTGTCGATGCCGTGCTGGGCCGTGCCGGTCTTGCCGCCGACCGTGGCGCCGTCGATGCCCGCGTTGGTGCCGGTGCCGTCCTGCACCACGTCGATCATCATCTGGCGCAGCTGCATCGCCGTCTGCGGATTCATCGCCCGGTGGTAGGTGTGCGATCCCTCGGTGCGCACGGTGGAGCCGCTGTGCGTGGTCGTACGGTCCACCAGATGCGGGTACATGAGGTCGCCGCCGTTCGCCACGGCCGAGGCCACCATCGCCATCTGCAGCGGCGTCGCCGTCGTGTCGAACTGGCCGATCGAGGACTGGGCCAGCTGGTCGTCGCTCATGTCCGTGTCGAAGTTGCTCTTCGCCACCCCGGACGGGATCTTCAGCCCGGTGTCGTTGAAACCGAACTTCTCGACGGATTCCACCATGTCGTTCAGCCCCACCTGTACCCCGAGGTGAGCCATCACGGTGTTGCAGGAGACCCGGATCGCCTCGGCGAGGGAGGCCTTCTCGCAGCCGCTCGCCTCGTTGGGCAGGGTGGTCGAGGTGCCCGGCAGGACGTAGGGGGAGGGGGTGTCGGTCGCCGCGTCCGGGTCGGTGACGACCTCGGCGTCCAGCGCCGCCGCCGCCGTCACGATCTTGAAGGTGGAGCCGGGCGGATAGGTCTGCCGGATGGCCCGGTTGAGCATCGGCTGGCTCCGCGCCGAGTTGAGCTGCCGCCAGGCGTCGGTGACGGACGAACCGGTGCCCGAGAGCTGCCCCGGGTCGTACGAGGGCGTCGAGACCAGCGCCAGGATCTTGCCGGTCGTCGGCTCGATGGCCGCGACGGCGCCGCGCCGGCCGCCGAGTCCCTCGTAGGCGGCGCGCTGCATGGAGTCCTTGACGGTGGTGACGACATCACCGCCGGGCTGCCGGCTGCGGGTGATCTCGTTCCAGAAGGGGAGCGGGGCGAGCATCGGGTCGGTGCCGGAGAGGACCGGGTCCTCGGCGTTCTCGATGAGGGTCGTGCCGTACGTCTGCGAGGCGTATCCGGTCACCGGGGCGTACAGCGGGCCGTGCCGGTAGGTGCGCTCGTACGCGAGCTGCTCGCCGGTGTCCTTCGAGCCCGTGACGGACGTGCCGCCGACGAGGATGTTGCCGCGCGGCTGGTCGTAACGGTCGATCGTGGTGCGGCGGTTGGCGGAGTTGTCGTCGAGCGAGGAGGCCTCGAAGACCTGGACGCGGGCGGCGTTCAGCAGCAGCGCCACGAGCAGCAGCAGACAGAAGGCGGCTGCGCGCCGGATGTAGCGGATCACAGCTCGTCCTCCAGGATGGGCGCGATGACTCCGGTCTCCACCTGGTCGGGGTGGGGCCTGCGGGCCAGATCGCTGACCCGGATCAGCAGCGCCACGATGATCCAGTTGGTGACCACGGACGAACCGCCCTGGGCGAGGAAGGGCATTGCCATGCCCGTCAGCGGGATCAGCCCCATCACACCGCCCGCGATCACGAACACCTGGAGCGCCAGGATCGAGGCGAGGCCGATCGCGAGCAGCCGCCCGAACGAATCCCGCAGCGCGAGCCCGGCCCGGTAGCCGCGCGCCACCATCAGCGCGTACAGCATGAAGACCGCGGTCAGCCCGGTCAGACCCAGTTCCTCGCCCGCTGTCGCCAGGATGAAGTCGGACTTGGCGGCGAAGCCGATGAGGATGGAGTGGCCGAGCCCGAGCCCGGTGCCGAGCATCCCGCCGGCCGCGAAGGCGAACAGCGACTGGGCGAGCTGGCTCGGCCCCCGGCCGGCGTCGATGGAGGCGAACGGGTCGATCCAGTCCTGCACCCGGCTGTGCACATGCGGTTCGAAGGAGCCGACGACGAACGCGCCGACGGCGGCGAGCAGCAGGCCGACGGCGATCCAGCCGGTCCGGCCGGTCGCCACGTACAGCATGATCACGAAGAGGCCGAAGAAGAGCAGCGAGGTGCCCAGATCGCGCTCCAGGACCAGTACTCCGACGCTGAACAGCCAGATCGCCACGATCGGGCCGAGCACCCGGCCGGTGGGCAGTTGCAGCTTCCAGGCCTTGCGGCCGGTGTACGCGAGGGCGTTGCGGTTCGCCGCGAGGTAGGCGGCGAAGAACACGGCGAGCAGGATCTTGGCGAACTCGCCCGGCTGGAAGGAGAATCCGCCGATCCTGATCCAGATCTTGGCGCCGTTCACCGCGGGGAAGAAGATCGGCACGATCATCAGGACGAGCGCGGCGGCGACCGAGAGGTACGCGTACCGCTGGAGTACCCGGTGGTCGCGCAGGAACACCACGACCGCGATGAAGAACGCGACGCCGAGCGTGGACCAGACCAGCTGGGTGGTCGCCGCCTGGTCCTTCGGGGTCTCCAGGTCGAGCCGGTAGATCAGTACCAGGCCGAGGCCGTTGAGCAGGACGGCGATGGGCAGCAGCAGTGGATCGGCGTACGGGGCACGGAAGCGGACGGCGAGATGGGCGAGCAGCGCGAGCAGCCCGAGGCCGCCGCCGTACCCCGCGACATCGGGCGGGACCGCGCCGTTCCTGGCCAGACCGACGGCGGCGTAGCCGTAGACGGAGATGAGGACGGCCCCGATGAGGAGCGAGAGTTCCACGCCGCGCCGCCTGGGCAGGCGCAGCTCGGGCGGGGGTGCGTCCGCTGTCGTTGCGGTCATGCCACGCAACGTAGCAAGAGGTGGGGTGTATTTCCCTTATGTCATAGTGCAGAGGGTTTTGGGTCCCGTTGGCGGGCCGTCAGGTGCCGGTGGCGGACGGCGGCGGCTCCTCGTCGGGGCCCTCGTACCGCGGGAGTGTCAGCCGGGCCACCGCCCCGCCGTCCGCCGCGTTCTCGAAGTCCAGCCGGGCCCCCATCACCCGCGCCTGCCCGGTGGCGATGGTCAGTCCGAGGCCGTGTCCCTTGCTGCCGCCCTCGGTACGGAAGCGCTGCGGGCCGCCGGCGGTCAGATAGTCCGGGAAGCCGTCGCCGTGATCGCGAACGGTCACCACCGGCCCGTCGACCGTCAGCACGACCGGCGGGCGGCCGTGCCGGTGCGCGTTGCCGATCACATTGCCCAGGACCCGCTCCAGTCGCCGCATGTCCGTCTCGACCCGGACCGGCGGTCCGTCCTCCACGACCGTGACCTCGGTGTCGGTGCCCGAGGCGGGCACCACCCGCCGTACGAGCGGCGCGAGTTCGTGCACGTCCAGATCGACCTGTTCGGTGTGGGCGTCGAGCCGGGAGATCTCCAGCAGGTCCTCGGTGAGGGCGCGCATCGCCCGGACCCGGTCCTGCACCAGCTCGGAGGGGCGGCCGGGCGCCAGCAGTTCGGCGGCGGCCGAAAGGCCGGTCAGCGGGGTGCGCAGCTCGTGCGCCACATCGGCGGTGAAGCGCTGCTCGGTCAGCAGCTTGCGCTGGAGCGTCGCGGCCATCGTGTCCAGCGCGCCGGCGACGATCGCCACCTCGTCCTGCGGGCGCGAGGGGTCGGCCGTACGGGGGTCGTCGACCCGGGCGTCCAGATCACCCGCCCCGATCCGGCGGGCCACCCGCGCGGTCTGGTGCAGCCGCCGGGTGACCCGGGTGACGGCGAACCCGCCGATCAGCAGCGTGGCGCCGATGGCCAGCAGCGAGGAGCCGATGATCGCCCCGTCCAGGCCGTTGATCGTGCGGGCGCTCTGGCTGTAGTCGGTCCGGGTGGCCAGTGCGTGCCCGTCGGCCGGCGCCGCCGCCCACATCGTCGGGCGGCCGAGGTGATCGGCCACCATGGTGCCCCGGTCCCCGCCCACCGCGAGGGCGCGCAGTGACGCGGGCAGCCCCGGCGGATCGAGGCCGGAACGCGGTGGGAGCGCCTCGCCCGCCTCGTAGGCGGCGGTGGCGTCGGTCAGCCGGGCGAGCGCCTTCTCGCGGGCGTGGCCGACCGTCTGGCGGGTGACGGCGGTGTGCACCAGCACACCCAGCAGGGCGGCGAGCACGCAGCACATCACCGTGATGAAGACCGCGGACTTCCAGGCCAGCGTCGCCGTCCAGCCCGGCATCCGCAGCCTGCGGCGGCGGCCCGGCGCGTCCGGCGTCCGCAGCCGGCTCACCGGCGCTCCACGGACACGGCCGCCGAGGGCGCGGCAGTGGGTTCGGCGGTCGGCGGCGTGCCGGTCGGCGCCGTCGTGGGTGCGGCGGAGGGCAGTTCGCTCGGCTGCGCGGAGGGCCGGGGGCTCTGGGGGCGCCGCCGGTCCGGCTTCGGCTGCGGCGGCATGCGGAGAATCCCGTCCTGGGTGGGCAGCATGGCGCGCTGCCGGCTGTCCCAGGACCAGGCCGTGCGGTACTCGTACCCGGTGATGGCCGAAGGGGCCCGCATGATCAGGTCCCGGCCGGCCAGCTCCACGCTGATCACCGCGTCCGAGGTGGACATGATCCGGGTCAGCCCGCTCGGCTCCGGCATGTAGACCCGTACGGAGAGCTGGCGGCCGGCCAGCTTGATGGCCAGGACCAGCTCGTCCCTGCCGTCGCCCGTCAGATCGCGGTAGTACGGCGCGAGCACCGGGCAGGCGTCCGGTGCGGTCCGGCAGGCGCCGATCCGGCGGACGACGCCGTCCGGCAGCTCGTCCGTACCGCTGGAGCGGGCGGGGCGGGCCTTCAGACCCGCCTGCACCACCGCCACCGGGTCCAGCCGGTGCACATCGTCGCCCGGAACCGTGATGCCGGGGATGTGCGCCGTCTCGCCCTCGCCGTAGTCGTACGGGGCGGCGGACGCGGGCGGCAGCTCCGGCCAGAGGCGGGCCGGGCCGACGGCGGCCGGGGACCGCCCGGCACTCTTCAGCTCCCCGCCGGTGCCGCAGCCGGCCAGCAGCGCGGCGCCGGTCAGCAGCGCCGCGGCGCGGGCCCCCACCCGGTGCTGCGGGCGCATGACTTCCTCCGTTCCCGACGGTCCGTCGAGCCGGCGGGCACGTGCTGACGCACGGCCCCGACTCCGTAGACCTTATTCGGAAGGAAGTCCCTTATGTGCATTTAGTGCTGATACGGGTTCTGGCCCTGGCCCTGGCCCTGCGCCCCCGGTGCGAAGCCCGGCTGCTGCGGCTGGCCGAACGGGTTGCCGTCCTGCGAGGCCATGTGCTGCGCCAGCAGCTGCTCGGCCTGCTCCTTGGGAATCTGCTGCTCACCGCCGCAGAACGTGCACTGGGTGGCGAACTTGGTCGAGAACGGGAACAGCGGCACGAAGAACAGCGTGAACTTCGTGACCCGCTTGCGCAGGGTGTGCGCGGACGGATTCCCGCACCAGCCGCAGACCATCGTCATGACGGCCAGTTGGTAGAGATAGCCTCGCGTACCGAAAATGATCATGTTGTGGGTCCCTTCCCCGAATTACCCATGAGCGCCCGGCGGCAGAGCGCCAGCAGCTTCTCGTCCTCGTATGTGTCGTGGCTGCCGTAGCCGCCGTCCATCGCGTTGTGCCGGCGTACGGAGGCGAGCTCGGCGCGCAGCACGTGCGCCGCGTCCGACCCTGCACCAGCCGCCCCCATCCGCGCCAGACATCCGGCCACCCGAACCCTGACATGCCGGTTCTGCTCCCAGGCGGCCAGGAGCACCGGAACGGACTCCCCGGCCCGCCCGGAAACCTCCCACAGCGCGATGGCCGCGTCCACCCGCAGCCACAGTTCCTCGTGCCCCAGCAGCGCCCGCAGCCGCGGCGCGGTCACCGCCGCCTGCCCGCCGAGCCGCCCCAGCGCGCTCGCCGCCGACCGCCGCTCGTGCGCGTGCTCCGCCTGGAGCCCCTCGATCAGCACCGGCAGCACGGCGCCGGCATCCCCCTCGACCGCCCAGAGCGCCTCGGCGGCCTCCGTGGCCGCCGCGGTGCCGGGGCGCCGGATCAGCGCGCGCAGCTCCGGCACGGCACAGTGCGCCGCGGGCCCGAACGAGCCGAGCGCCCGCAGCGCCGCCGTGCGCAGCCACTCGCCGCGGTACTCCGGAGCGCCGCGCAGCACCCGCAGCACCTCCGGCGCCGCCTCGCCCGCCCGCAGCGCGGTCAGCCCGGCCAGCAGCGGGCTCGCCCGGTCGTAGGCGCTCTCGTCGAGGCCCACCTCGCCGAGCCTGCGCCGCAGCGCACCGGCCAGCGGGCGGGCAGCCGGGCCCAGATAGCCGACGGCGAACCCCACGTCGTGCGGCACCTCGGGCCGCTCCAGCGCCGCGGCCAGCGCGGGCAGGGCGCGGGCGTCGCCCAGCCGGGACAGGGCCTTCACCGCACTGCCGAGCCCCGGCGGCCCGCTCGCCCACTCCTTCACCCAGGCCCCCGGATCGGCGGCGACCCGGGCCGCCAGAGCGTCGGCGGCCGGCGCGGCCAGCCCGAACAGCTCCTCCAGGACATGCGAGGCGGCCTCGGCCAGCCTCGGCTCGGCCGAGCAGAGCTGCTCGCCCACCAGCCGCACCAGCTCGCGGTAGGAGCCGCGCCAGGCCCGTATCAGCCCGCTGCTCATCCGGACCGCGTCGATGCGCTGCCAGCGGTCGGGGCTGCACAGCTGATCGGTCAGCAGCGCCGTCCGCTCGGCGACCCGGTCGTCGAGACCGACATGCAGGGTCCGCAGCAGATCGGCCGCCCAGGGTGCCGTGCGTCCCGTGCTCTCCTGGGCCGACAGCGCACGCAGCTGCCCCACCAGGGTCACCGGCGCCGCCCGCTCCCCGTCCGCGGCCGGTTCGCTGTGCGCCTCGACCGGCCGGCATCCCTGCTGCGCGGGCGCCGAGCGCAGCTGCCGCAGCAGCCCCGCCACCACCCGCACCACATCACCCGGCAGGGCCTGCGGTGCGCAGCGGGCGAGCTGGGCCAGCGCCGCCAGCCGCAGCCCCGGCGGATACGCCTCGGCGGCCAGCCGGCTCAGCCAGTCGGCGATCTGGCCGGTCAGCGGGCGGTGGCGCAGGGCGACCCGGCCCGCGGCCTCGACCAGGGCGAGCCGCACCTCCTCGTCCGGCTCGACCGCCAGCCGGTCCCGCAGCAGCGTCAGGACCCGCGCGGGATGGCCGTGCAGGGTGGCGAGCGCCAGCGGGGCGGAGACCCGGACACCCGGGTCGTCGTCCGCCATCAGCGCGAAGAACACCCCGGCGCCCGCGGAGACGGCGGCCGCCGCCATCGCGTAGTTGGCCGCACCCTCGATCTCCTCCTCGTCGATCTCGTCCTCGTCGTCGTCGAGGTCGATGCCGCCGATGCTGGTGAGCAGCTCGACGATGCCTCCGCGGTCCGGGACCGACGGATCTTCGACGAGCTCGAACAGGAAGGGGATACAGGCGAGCGTGCACGCGTAGACGTCACCCTGGTGGTGCACGGCCCCGTACATGCCGTCCAGTGCGCCTTCGCGCTCCGCCGGATCGGCGGAAGCGAGGCCCTGGAGCAGTCCGGGCACATCATCGGCAGGCCCGTAGGCATGCTCCATCGAGGCCCAGTCGACCTCGTCGATCCCCGCGAACACGCCATCGCCTCCCCACGCGCCACCACGAAGCAGTGTCTGCGCAGAGTGTGCACCACCGCTCGGACAATCCACCCGCCACATGCGGCCTTTTGCCTTTGGACATGACAACAAAGGTGCTGGTGCGGTATGCCCCGGGCGCCGGGGCCGGGCGCGCGGCTACGCGGTGTCCGGAACCGGACGCCCCCGGCCCGGCTCATCGAGCGGTCCGAGCAGATCCCCGTACCGCTCCAGCCGCTCGGCCATGTCACCGGCCAGGAAGACCAGCTCCCCGGGGTTGCGGCACCCCTCGACCTCCGCCCAGGTGACCGGGGCGGAGACGGTGGGTTCGGCCCGTGCGCGCAGGGTGTAGGGCGTGGCGGTCGTCTTGGCGGCGGCGTTCTGGCTGAAATCGACAAACACCTTCCCAGGCCGGAGCGCCCGCTTCATCCGGTGCACCACCAGATCCGGAAGCTCCAGCTCCGCCTGAACGGCCAGCCCCTTCGCGTACGCCGACACCTGCTCGGACGCCGTGGGCTCCAGCGGGACGAGCAGATGCAGCCCCTTGGAGCCGGACGTCTTCCCGTAGGCCTCCAGACCGTCCGCCGCCAGCCGCTCCCGCAGCCAGAGGGCGACCCGGCAGCACTCCACGACGCTCGCGGGCGCCCCGGGATCCAGGTCGAACACCAGCCGGTCGGCCACTCCCGGCGTATCGGCCCGCCACTGCGGGGTGTGGAACTCCACCACCAGATTGGCCGCCCACATCAGCGAGGCGAGGTCCGACACGACGATCTGCCGTGCCCCCTCCTGCCCGTGGTGCGGCACCGGGGCCGTCCGTACCCAGGACGGCGTACCGGGCGGCGGGTTCTTGGTGAAGAAGCGCTGCCCGTCCGGCCCGTCCGGATAGCGCAGGAAGGACACGGGCCGCTCCCGCAGATGCGGCAGCAGCGCCTCGGCGGCCGTGGCCGCGTAGTAGTGCAGCACCTCGCCCTTGGTGGTGCCGGTGGCCGGATACAGCACCTTGTCCAGATTGCTGAGCGTCAGGCGCCGCCCCTCCACCTCGGTGATAGGCGACATACGATAAGAATCACACGCAAACCGGATCTACAGCGATATCAGCGATGCCGGCGATGTCAGGGATGTAAGGGGTGACCGGTGAGGTCCATATGGAACGGCGCCATCTCCTTCGGGCTGGTCAGCATTCCGGTCAAGCTGATCAACGCCACCGAGAACCACTCCGTCTCCTTCCGCCAGATCCACGTCACCGACGGCGGCCGGATCCGCTACCGCAAGGTGTGCGAGGTGGACGGGGAGGAGGTGCCCGCCGCCGAGACCGGCAAGGCGTACGAGGACGCGGACGGCTCGCTGATCCCGATCACCGACGAGGATCTCGGCTCGCTGCCGCTGCCCACCGCCAAGACGATCGAGATCGTCGCCTTCGTGCCCGCCGGCACGATCGACCCGCTCCAGATGGAAGCGGCCTACTACCTGTCCGCCAACGGAGTCCCCGCCACCAAGCCGTACACCCTGCTGCGCGAGGCGCTGAAGCGGAGCCGGAAGGTCGCCGTCGCCAAGTACGCCCTGCGCGGACGCGAGCGCCTGGGGATGCTGCGGGTCGTCGACGACGTGATCGCGCTGCACGGCCTGCTCTGGCCGGACGAGATCCGCACCCCCGAGGGGGTCGCCCCGGATGCCGGGGTGAAGGTGCGCGACGCCGAACTCGACCTGGCCGACGCCCTGATGGACACGCTCGGCGAGGTCGACATGGACTCGCTGCACGACGACTACCGGGAGGCGGTCGAAGAGCTCGTCGCGGCCAAGGCCTCCGGCGAGGCACCGCGGACCGCGCCGGCCGAGGACTCCGGCGGCGGCAAGGTCATCGACCTGGTCGCGGCCCTGGAGAGCAGCGTCCGGGCCGCGAAGGAGGCGCGCGGAAGCGGTTCGGAGGGGGGCGGGCCGGAGGGCAGCGGCGAGGAGGGGCCGGTCGCGAAGGTGACCTCGCTCGCGGACCGCAAGGCCTCGGGCGGCACATCCACGTCCTCGTCCTCCGGGGCGAAGAAGTCCACGGCGGGGGCGGCGAGGAGGAGCGCGCCGAGCGGCGGGACCGGTGCGAAGAAGGCGGCGTCGAAGAACGCCACGGCCAGGAAGCCTGCGGCGAAGAAGACCGCAGCGAAAAAGACCGCGGCGAAGAAGACCGCAGCGAAGAAGACCACGGCGAAGAGACAGGGCGGCACGAAGAGCGCCCCGCGCAAACGCACCTCCGCCTGACCGACGGCCCCGGGCTCGTTTCCTTGGTGTGCCGGCCGCCGTTCCGTCGTTCAGCCGTCCCGGCCCTGCCGCCGCCGGAACGGCTGAACGACCGGACGGCCGCCACGGGGCTCACGCCCCGGGACGGCCGTCCGGTCCCCGCGTCAGGGGGGGCCTGGCTCAGTGCCTGCGGTAGGAGCTCACGTATCCGGGGGCCGGAGTACCGACACCCGTCACGTCGTCGTAGCCGCGCACCGCCGACAGCGAGGCGTCCTTGCCCAGGGTCCGCACCGAGGTCAGCAGCCCCTCCGCATCGTCGAACCCGTCCGCGAAGTCCACCCGGGCGACGGCCGGATCATGCCCCTTGCCCAGCGGGTGGTCCGTCACGTCGTGGTACGCCTTCGAGTGGTACCGGCTGTAGATCGCCGGGTTGGCGAAGCCGATCGGGCGGCCGTGCTGCGCCTGCTGCGCCAGGGCCTGGACACCGGCGATGACCGGCGCCGCCAGCGACGTGCCGCCGATGCGGTACTCGTCGTAGCCCAGCGATCCGTCGGGCAGTGTCTGGGTCTGGCCGACCAGGAAACCGGTGTTCGGGTCCGCCACGGCCGCCACGTCCGGGGCCGTGCGCATCCGGGTCTTCCCGTTGGCCTTCGCCAGCGAGTCCGGCACGATGCCGCGCTGGTAGAACGGCTGCTTCACGGTGGAGCTGGTACCGCCGCCCGCGCCCGAGGTGTACGCGCCGGGGAAGCCGGTCCAGCTCTTGCCGTCGGCCGCCAGCGGAGCGCTGGTGGTGCCCCAGCCGGTCTCCCACTTGTACGTGTCGTGCTTGCCGACGGCCAGTGACGTACCGCCGACCGAGGTCACCCAGGCGGAGTTGGAGGGGACGTCGATCTGCTTGGTGCCGGTGGACGCGACGTTGTCGCCGTTGTCACCGGAGGAGAAGTAGAAGCCGATGCCCTCGATCGCGCCCATCTTGAACACCTGGTCGTAGGCGAGCGCCAGGTCGGGGGTCTGGTTGGCCTCGACGTCGCCCCACGAGTTGGAGACGATGTCCGCGAGCCGGTGGTCGACGACCTTGTTCAGCGAGTCCAGCAGATCGTTGTCGTAGCAGGAGGCGCCGCCCACGTACACGATGTCCGCGGCGGGCGCGACGGCGTGCACGGCCTCGACGTCGAGGGTCTCCTCGCCGTACCAGCCGGAGGCCCCGCACTCCTCGGTCTTCGTGTAGTCGTCCGGCAGCACCTGGCTGAGCTGCCCGCGCCGGTACCGTGCGTCACCGTTGCGCTTCGCGTACTCGGCGGCGTCCTTCGCGATGGTGGGGGAGGCGTACGCGTCGGTGATGGCGACGGTCACCCCCTTGCCGGTGTAGCTCCCGGCCCCGTACGCGGCACGCAGCTGCTTGCCGGTGTACCCCTTGACCGCGTACGGGACCTTGGCCCCGTACGCGCTCGGCAGGGTGGAGGCGGTCTTCGAGCCGTAGTACGAGGAGGATGGACCGGAGTTGCGGAACACCGCGTCCGGCGGCGGAAGTTCCTCGTCGTGACGCGTTGTGTGCGGTGCGTTGTCCAGGCCGGAGACGGCGAGTACGGCATCGCTCAGCGCCGCCGGCACCGAGGCGGTGGCGGCCGGGGCGCGGTAGGTGTGGCTGCCCTTGCGGTAGTTGCGCAGCTGAGTGCTGAACGCCTTCTCCGCCGTGGCGACTTCACCGGTGGCCGAGACGTAGTGCTGGTTGCTGCCGGTGACCGTGAGCCCGCTGGACTTCAGCCACTGGCTGACCTGGTCGATCTGCTGCCGGGTGGCCCCGTACCGCGCCTGCGCCTGCGCGGCGCTCAGATACTTCCCGTACGACGGCGACTGCGGGTCGGAGACGGCGGCCGCGTAGGCGGCAAGCCCCTTCGCGTCCCGTCCCGCGAGGTGGACCCGGACGGCGACCTTTCCGCTGTCGGCGGTGGCTCCCCGGTCGGCCGTGGCGGTGGCCCAGGCCGGCTTGGTGCCCTGCAGTGCGTCCCGGCCGCCCGGCGCGGAGTCCGCACTGGCGTTGGGTATCCCGAGGGAGAGCGCACCGGCGAGCAGTGGCAGTGTCACTGCCATGCTCAGCCCGGCGCGCCGTCCGGCGCGGCTGATTCTCAAAGCAACCCCCTGCGATGTGGGTCTCGCGTGCGGATTCATGTGCCGAATGATGTGCACATGTAATCCGCCACTCTGGCGAGGAACACCTCATGTACGGGGCATGCATTCACCAAGAATCAGCCAAGGGCCTCCCTGTCGGAGGCAGTTCGTACCGAATGGCAGCGGAGCGGGACATCTGGCCCGGTGGCTCCCGGTTGATCCGGATAGCTCCGGACATCACGCGGCGGAGTCCGGGCAGGCCGGGCGAGTGGCCCGCCGTGCGGACGGAATGCCGAGCCACGACAGCCGCCGCCCCGTAAGGTACGAGACGCTGCGACTGGCGCGCGCCCCTTGTCCGGGGCGCTCAGTGGAATCGACCACGAGGGAGCGGCACACCCCGGGCGCGCCCGGGGCGTCATCACCGGAGAGCCGTCCGCCTGGGCATCCGGGTCCACGCCGCAGTAACGCGGCCGACCCGGGAGGATCCCGTGACCGCATCCGTACCCTCGCACCCCCGCCACCCCGCACTGGCGGCAGCAGACCCTGAACTCGCCGCGCTGGTGGCCGCCGAGGAGCAGCTCCAGGCCGACACCCTCCGCCTGATCCCCAGTGAGAACTACGTCTCCGCCGCCGTGCTCGAAGCCTCGGGCACCGTCCTCCAGAACAAGTACTCCGAGGGCTACCCCGGCAAGCGGTACTACGAGGGCCAGCAGATCATCGACCAGGTCGAGACGCTCGCCGTCGAACGGGCCAGGAGCGTCTTCGGCATGGACCACGCCAACGTGCAGCCCTACTCCGGCTCGCCGGCCAACCTCGCCGTCTACCTGGCCTTCCTCAAGCCCGGCGACACCGTCCTCGGCATGTCGCTTCCCATGGGCGGCCACCTCACCCACGGCTGGGGCGTCTCCGCCACCGGCACCTGGTTCAACGGCGTCCAGTACGGAGTGCGGCGCGACACCGGCCGCATCGACCTGGACGAGGTCCGCGACCTCGCCATCGCCGAGCGCCCGAAGCTGATCTTCTGCGGTGGCACCGCCGTCCCCCGCGAGATCGACTTCGCAGGCTTCGCCGAGATCGCCCGCGAGACCGGCGCGGTCCTGGTGGCGGACATCGCCCATATCGCGGGCCTGATCGCAGGCGGCGCGCACCCCTCGCCCGCCCCGCACGTGGACGTGGTCTCGACCACCACCCACAAGACCCTGCGCGGCCCGCGCGGCGCGATGCTGCTGAGCCGTGCCGAACACGCCCGCGCCATCGACCGCGCCGTCTTCCCGGGTCTCCAGGGCGGCCCGCACAACCAGACCACCGCGGCCATCGGTGCGGCACTCCGCGAAGCGGCCACGCCGGACTTCCGTACCTACGCCCACGACGTGGTGACCAACGCCCGCACCCTGGGCGAGGAACTGGCGGCCCGCGGCTTCGACCTCGTCTCCGGCGGCACCGACAACCACCTGCTGCTGATCGACCTCACCAACAAGGACGTCCCCGGCAAGACCGCGGCCAAGGCCCTG
Source organism: Streptomyces sp. NPDC058221 (assembly GCF_042882365.1). NCBI lineage: Bacteria > Bacillati > Actinomycetota > Actinomycetes > Kitasatosporales > Streptomycetaceae > Streptomyces > Streptomyces sp. NPDC058221. The sequence continues at coordinate 77,145 of NZ_JBHVWF010000005.1, forward strand.
GACCGGGCGGGCATCGTCGTCAACTACAACACCGTCCCGTACGACCCCCGTAAGCCCTTCGACCCGTCGGGCATCCGGATCGGCACCCCGGCCCTGACCTCACGGGGAATCCCCGCATCGGAGATGGGCACGGTCGCGGGGTGGATCGACCGGGTGGTCTCCGCGGCCCGCACCGGTGACGAGTCCACCATCACGACGGTCCGTGCAGAGGTGAAGGCCTTGATGGACGGGTATCCGGCACCGGGGCTGCCGGCGGCCTGACCTGTGGGCGGGGTGGCACCGGGAGCGCCCTGGTGCCGCCCCTTGTATCCCTGAGACCAGATGCGACGTTCTCCTCGTAGCGCCTCGGCATCGAGGTGGCGGGGCGTGGCAAGGCGGAGAGGGGGCGCGATGCTGCCTCGTCGGTGGACTGGGGTCAGACCTTGATGACGGTGATTCGGCTGCCGCACAGTGCGGTGAGGTCATCCGGGTCGGACGTGAGCACGGTGACTGGGCTCGGTGCGGCCAGGGCGGTCGCGCCGAGCATGGCGTCGATGGCGTACTTGTGGCCGTGCAGGCCGGCGTCGGCGAGCAGGGCTGACGCGTGGCGCGCCAGCGATTCGGTGACGGGCTCGACGACGAGGCGGGACAGAGTCCACTCCAGGGCGGGGCGGTTGATGCGGGGGTGGGTCACTTCCACGAGTGTGGCGGCCGATGTGATCACGCGCAGGTCGTCGGCGCGGGCGAGGGCGAGCCAGGCGGTGACCTCCCGGTCGCGCCGCACGGCCTTGGCCAGTCCTTCGCTGTCGAGAACGAGTGTGCCGCCCGGAGCGGCAGGGGAGCGTGTCACGCCGCGTTCGGCTTGGTGTCGCTCTGCTGCCGACGCGCCTGGTGGAGCTGGTCGCGGAGAGCCTGGATCTCGACCTCTGTGATGGGGCCGTGTTCGGCCTCGCCGACCTGGATGAGTTCATTGAGGTTGTCGCGCTCGATCTGGCGGGCGACGGCGGCGGCCACGTAGGCGGACAGGCCGGAGGGGCCACTGCGGGACTTGGCGGCTTCGGCGATGTCGCGCGGCATGGTGATCGAGTACTTACCGGTAGGCTCACTCATGCTGTCTATCCTACCTTCGATCCGACCCCGGGCTCGGGTTGGAACGGGACGGCATCGGGGAGTCTGGGCAACCGGGGTGAGAGCGACGGTGCGTATCGGGCCGTCGCAGGAGGAGGGGTGCCGCGGTGCCGCCCCTTTTTGCACCATGGCCGCCCCCTGCGTCACGGCCTTCAGCGGGGCATGAAAAGACCGTCTGCGGAGCGTGGCTCGCGTCCGGCCAGGGAGGTCCCGACGCCGCAGATGTCGATTTCGGACGCCTGGCTCGTTCGGCGCTCTATCCGTGTCGGGCCAGACCGGGCACGCTGTCGCCGAGCTACGAGACAGGCCAGGTACGGGTTCCCCAGGACAGGGGTGGCGGTGACCTACGTTCCGATACTCAAGGCGAAGCTGGGCGAGTTCCAAGCACTTCAGCATGCGGTACCTGAAGTTCGCTCCCGGATGCGCCCCATCCTGGAACTGGTACCCGATCCCGAGGCGGCCAGAGATCCACTGGAAACCTTCGCCAACCGGGCGATGGATGCAGTTCCCTTGGGGCACACTCTCACGGTTGATTGCGGAGCATTACTCAGTGCCCGGACATCTCGGGGAGCGACGGGAGGGCCGCTCTCCCGGCTCGGCGATTCGATGGGAGACAGGGGCCTGGCCATGTGTCCAGTGGTCCGCGCCGATGATTCGGAGGAGCAGCTGCGCGAGGCGGCGCGAGTAAACGCTCAACATCAGCGTGGTGCCTGCCTGCGTGTGGCGATTCGCTCCTACAACGACTCGTGCCACGTGGGGCAAATCGGTGAGGCGCTCCGCACTCTGCGCCTGGATCCCGAAGAGATCGATCTCCTCGTTGACGCTGGGCCCATGCCGCCAGGAGTTGTGCTGAGCGACATCACGGATCAGGTCATGGCACTCCGTACGAACCTGGCCCGATGGCCGTGGCGTCGAGAGTGCGTGGCTGCGGGCGCCTTTCCGAAGAACTTGACCGGCTTTCCCCGTGGGCAGGCGACCCCCGTGGCCAGGCTGGATCTGGAACTCTGGAAGCGAGTGGTGTGTCGGAGCCAGGGCCGGCGGCCAGACTTCGGCGACTTCGGCGTCACGCATCCCCACATGCCGATCCAGAGCCGCGGGACGCCGGACCCGAACATGCGCTACACGACGTCGGACGACTGGCAGGTCTTCGTGTATCCGCGGGTGCGAGCGGGGAACGACGACTTCTTCACCCTGAGCCGCGATCTCGTGTCCTCTCCCCACTGGACGCCCACTGGACGCCAGACATCCTGGGGCGATGAGCAGTTGCACGCATGCGCCACTCGGCAGCGGCCGAAGGCGGGCGGAGGGACGCAGTGGCGAGCCTGGGCCACCTCACACCACCTGGCGGTGGTCACCCGGGGACTCGCAGATCTGGTCGACCTCTGACCCCGCCGGAACTCTCACGCGCCACTCACTCACGATCAGTGGTGAACAACGACGAAGAGTCGGATCCAGTGAAACTGGATCCGACTCTTGTAAGTCTGGCACTTCGCTTTTTCAACGGCTTGATCGCGCTGATCCGGCGGAAGTGCCCCCGGCAGGATTCGAACCTGCGCACCCGGCTCCGGAGGCCGATGCTCTATCCCCTGAGCTACGGGGGCGTATCGCTGTGTTGCTCTGCGACGGGTGAAACACTACCAGCTTCCGCCCGGTGCCCGTGAACAGGTATTTCCGCGCCGCTTGCCGGGCGTCCCGGGCTCGCCCCGGCCGCTCGCACACACATCCGGCCAACCTTCGGAGCCACACCTCCGGGGACGGAAGTGGGCAAAACCCGGACGCAGCCCCTCCGCCCCGCCTACTCTCGAAGGGTGTCAGGGGCGTGCGGCCGCGTGCTTGTTGTCGACGACAACAAGGTCATCCGGCAGTTGATCAGGGTCAATCTCGAGCTTGAGGGCTTCGAGGTCGTGACCGCGGCCGATGGTGTCGAGTGTCTGGATCTGGTGCATCGGGTCAGTCCCGATGTGATCACGCTCGATGTCGTGATGCCCCGGCTGGACGGTCTGCAGACGGCCACCAGGCTGCGCTCCGATCCACGGACCCGGCGTCTGCCCGTGGCGATCATCAGTGCCTGCACTCCGTACGAGGTGGACAACGGCGTGGCGGCAGGGGTCGACGCCTTCCTCGCCAAGCCCTTCGAGCCGAGCGAGCTGGTGCGGGTGGTGCGGCAGTTGATGGAGCGCGGCCGGCCGCCGGTGCTTGACGGTAGGCAGGGTGCCGGGCGGGCGGAGAGTGCCGCCGGCTGACCGGATGGCGAAACCGGTTCGCGAAACGCCCCCCTCCCTCCCATACGCTTGTCCCGTGACCCCCGCCGATCTCTCCACGACCGTGCTGCACGCCGTGCGCCGCGCGGTCGACGAGGACGCCTTGCACGCGCCCGTGCCCGCGCGCGTGCGGGTGGAGAGGACACGGCCGGGCGGGTGCGGTGACTACGCCAGCGCCGTCGCCCTCCAGCTGGCCGGACCCGCCGCACTGCCCGCGCGGCAGGTGGCCGAGATCCTTCGGGAGCGGATGGCCGGGGCGCCCGGGATCGGACGGGTCGAGATCACCGGACCCGGCTTTCTGAACTTCACGCTGGACGCCCCCGCCGACGCCGCCGCACACCGGGCGCTCCTGGACCGGGTGCGGGAGCAGGGACTGCGGTACGGGCACGGTGACGCCCTCGCCGGGACACCGCTGCAATTCGGCCACGCCCGGGAGGTCCGGGCCGCGGTCATCGCCGACGCGGTGCGCCGGCTGGTACGCGCGCAGGGCGCACCCGTACGGATCAGCTGCCACGAGGAGCCCGACCCGGACTGGGCACGGCTGGGGGTCACCGTCGACGCGCACGGGCGGACCCCCGCCCAGCAGACGGAGACGGCGGAGATACGTCCGGTCCCGGCCGGTGCCACCGCCGGCGAGCTGCTCGACCGGCTCGGGCCCGATGCCACCCGCTGGGGGCTCCTCCGGCCGGCCGGCCACGACCGTGCCCGGCTCGGCGACGAGCTCCTGGTCCAGGGGGAGGCCAATCCGCTGTTCCTGGTCCGCTACGCCCACTCCCGTACCCGCGCGCTCAGCCGCGGCGCCGCCCTGCTCGGATTCACCGCCGCCGGTGACGAGGTCGGTGAAGAGGTATCCGAGGACGCGGCGGCGCTCGCGCTGCTCGCCCTCGTCGCCGACCACCCCGCGGCCCTCGCCGCCGCAGCGCACCATCGCGCACCCGACCGGCTCGCCCGCCACCTCGAAGCGGTCGCGCACGCCTTCTTCGACTTCCACGACACCGCGTCGCCGCTTCCTGCCGGCGACGAGAAACCCTCGGCCGCCCACCGCACCCGGCTCGCCCTCGCCGAAGCCGCCGGGACGGTGCTGGCAGGCGGCCTGTCCCTGCTCGGCGTCAGCGCGCCACCACACCTCTGAGAGACCCGAGAGAGCAGAGCTACACGATGAGCCGATCCGCACACCCCGCCGGTCCCCGTCACGCCGACGTCATGACCGAGGGCCACTACTCCGCCCCGGCGGATGACCTCAACGTCCTCGACGAGAAGGTGTGGGCCCGTACCGTCACCCGCGACGGACACGGGGCGCTGACCGTCGGCGGGATCGAAGTCGCCCGGCTGGCCGAGGAGTTCGGCACTCCGGCCTACTTCCTCGACGAAGCCGACTTCCGGGCCCGCTGCCGCGCCTGGTCCGATGCCTTCGGCCCGGGCGCGGATGTCTTCTACGCGGGCAAGGCCTTCCTCTCCCGCGCCGTCGTGCGCTGGCTCCAGGAGGAGGGGCTCAACCTGGACGTCTGCTCCGGCGGCGAGCTGACCACCGCGCTGGACGCCGGGATGCCCGCCGGGCGCATCGCGTTCCACGGCAACAACAAGACCGTCGACGAGATCGAGCGGGCCATCACGGCCGGTGTCGGCCGGATCGTGCTCGACTCCTTCCAGGAGATCGTCCGGGTCGCGCACATCGCGCAGCGTCTCGGCCGGCGCCAGCCCGTCCAGATCCGGGTGACCGTCGGCGTCGAGGCGCACACCCACGAGTTCATCGCCACCGCGCACGAGGACCAGAAGTTCGGCATCGCGCTGGCCGACGGACAGGCCGCCGAGGCCGTCCGGCGGGCGCTCACCCTCGACGGGCTCGAACTGATCGGCATCCACTCGCACATCGGCTCGCAGATCTTCGACATGGCCGGCTTCGAGGTCTCCGCCCGGCGCGTGGTGCAGCTGCTCGCCGAGGTGCGCGACGAGCACGGCGTCGAACTGCCGGAGATCGACCTCGGCGGCGGCCTCGGCATCGCCTACACCTCGGACGACGATCCGCGCGAGCCGCACGAGATCGCCAAGGCGCTCGGCGACATCGTGACCCGCGAGTGCGAGGCCAACGGGCTCGCCACCCCCCGGATCTCCGTCGAGCCCGGCCGAGCCATCGTCGGGCCCACGGCTTTCACGCTGTACGAGGTCGGCACCATCAAGCCCCTGGAGGGGCTGCGCACCTACGTCAGCGTCGACGGCGGCATGTCGGACAACATCCGCACCGCGCTGTACGACGCCGAGTACAGCGTGGCGCTCGTCTCGCGCACCTCGGACGCCGAGCCGATGCTCGTCCGGGTCGTGGGCAAGCACTGCGAGAGCGGCGACATCGTGGTCAAGGACGCCTTCCTGCCGTCCGACCTGGCACCCGGCGACCTGATCGCGGTGCCCGCCACCGGCGCGTACTGCCGTTCCATGGCGAGCAACTACAACCACGCCCTGCGCCCACCCGTCGTCGCCGTGCGCGACGGACAGGCGCGGGTCATCGTCCGGCGCGAGACGGAGGAGGATCTTCTGCGTCTCGATGTCGGCTGATGCCGTATTTCCCGGGGCACACCCCAGCCCCACGCAAACATCTCAGGATCCGGACGGGTGGCAGGAACGCCCGTCCGGTGAGTGAGACTGGTCCATACATCAGATGTAAAGGAAACGAGGTCGGATGATGCGTACGCGTCCGCTGAAGGTGGCGCTGCTGGGCTGTGGAGTGGTCGGCTCAGAGGTGGCGCGCATCATGACGACGCACGCCGACGACCTCGCCGCGCGCATCGGCGCGCCGGTGGAGCTCGCCGGTGTCGCCGTGCGCCGGCCCTCCAAGGTGCGCGAGGGCATCGACCCCGCACTGATCACCACCGACGCGACCGCCCTGGTCAAACGGGGCGACATCGACGTCGTCATCGAGGTCATCGGTGGTATCGAGCCCGCCCGCACGCTCATCCGCTCCGCCTTCGAGCACGGCGCGAGCGTCGTCTCCGCCAACAAGGCGCTGCTCGCCGAGGACGGCGCGGCCCTGCACGCCGACGCCGAGCAGCACGGCCGGGACCTCTACTACGAGGCCGCCGTGGCCGGAGCCATTCCGCTCGTCAGGCCGTTGCGCGAGTCCCTCGCGGGCGACAAGGTCAACCGGGTCCTCGGCATCGTCAACGGCACCACGAACTTCATCCTCGACCGGATGGACACCAGCGGCGCCGGGTACTCAGAGGCGCTCGACGAGGCCACCGCGCTGGGATACGCCGAGGCCGACCCCACCGCCGACGTCGAGGGCTTCGACGCCGCCGCCAAGGCCGCGATCCTCGCCGGAATCGCCTTCCATACCCGGGTGAAGATCGGCGACGTGCACCGCGAGGGCATCACCGAGGTCACCGCCGCCGACATCGCCTCCGCACGCCGCATGGGCTGCACCGTCAAGCTCCTCGCCATCTGCGAGCGCGCCGCCGACGGGCAGTCGGTCACGGCCCGGGTGCACCCCGCGATGATCCCGCTCGGCCACCCGCTGGCCTCGGTCCGCGAGGCGTACAACGCGGTGTTCGTCGAGGCCGAGGCAGCCGGGCAGCTGATGTTCTACGGCCCCGGCGCCGGTGGCGCGCCGACCGCGTCCGCGGTCCTCGGTGACCTCGTCGCGGTCTGCCGCAACAAGCTCAACGAGGCCCCCGGGCCCGGCGAGTCCGCGTACACGCGTCTGCCGGTCAGCCCCATGGGCGACGTCGTCACGCGGTACCACATCAGTCTCGACGTGGCCGACAAGCCTGGCGTACTCGCCCAGGTCGCGACGGTCTTCGCCGAACAGGGCGTATCCATCGATACGGTCCGCCAGAAAGGCCGAAATCCAGGCAGCGGCGACGAAGTCGGTATCGAGCAGGGTGGCGGCGGGCGACGGGTGGGCAAGAGCGGCGAGGCTTCGCTCGTCGTCGTCACCCACCGCGCGCCCGACGCCGCCCTTTCCGGGACCGTCGAGGCGCTGCGCAAGCTCGACACCGTGCGCGGTGTCGCCAGCATCATGCGTGTTGAAGGGGAGTAAGGACCCATGACCACCAAGGGCACCCACCAGTGGCGCGGCATCATCGAGGAGTACCGGGACCGTCTCCCGGTCACGAGCACGACACCGGTCGTCACGCTCCGTGAGGGCGGTACGCCGCTCGTACCCGCTCAGGTCCTCTCCGAGCGCACGGGCTGCGAGGTGCACCTCAAGGTCGAGGGCGCCAACCCCACCGGGTCCTTCAAGGACCGCGGAATGACCATGGCGATCACCCGGGCCAAGGAGGAGGGCGCACAGGCCGTCATCTGCGCCTCCACCGGCAACACCTCCGCCTCCGCCGCCGCGTACGCGGTGCGTGCCGGCATGGTCTGCGCCGTCCTCGTGCCGCAGGGCAAGATCGCGCTCGGCAAGATGGGCCAGGCGCTCGTGCACGGCGCCAAGATCCTCCAGGTCGACGGCAACTTCGACGACTGCCTGACGCTGGCCCGCTCGCTCTCCGACAACTACCCGGTGGCGCTGGTCAATTCGGTCAACCCGGTCCGGATCGAAGGACAGAAGACCGCGGCCTTCGAGATCGTCGACGCGCTCGGCGACGCCCCGGACATCCACGTCCTGCCGGTGGGCAACGCGGGCAACATCACCGCGTACTGGAAGGGCTACACCGAATACGCCGGGGACGGCCCGTCCACGCACAAGCCGCGGATGTGGGGCTTCCAGGCCTCCGGCTCCGCGCCCATCGTGCGCGGCGAGATCGTCAAGGACCCGTCGACCATCGCCACCGCCATCCGGATCGGCAACCCGGCCTCCTGGAGCTACGCCCTCGCCGCGCGGGACGAGTCGGGCGGTTTCATCGACGAGGTGACGGACCGGCAGATCCTGGCCGCGTACCGGCTGTTGGCCTCCCAGGAGGGTGTCTTCGTGGAGCCCGCGTCGGCCGCATCGGTCGCCGGTCTGCTCAAGGCAGCCGAAGAGGGCAAGGTCGACCGGGGCCAGCGGATCGTCTGCACGGTCACCGGCAACGGCCTGAAGGACCCGGACTGGGCCGTCGCGGGCGCCCCGCAGCCGGTCACGGTGCCGGTCGACGCGGTCACCGCCGCCGAGAAGCTGGGCCTCGCGTAGTACGCACCACGGGCGCACCGCTGTCCCGCACCCGATGCGCATCGGGCCCGGGGCAGCGGTGCGGCAGTGAATGCGGCAGGAAGACGGTTCAACCGCCCTTTTCGGGGCGGAGAGCGCACCGGCACAGTGCGACACGCATCGTGCGCCTCCTGTGCGCCCTATGTCGCCACAGAACCTTCCTTCGATAAGCTGTACCCAACCCACCCCGCCGCATATGCCCGGGGTGCGCAGGCCGTCGCGGCCGTCGGTCCATTCCCGGACCTACGCAATACCCGCTGCTGCGGGCGCCCTGAGGAATCCCCGGAAACCCGTAGGCCCCGAAAAACCCGAAGCCCCCGAAGAGCCCGAAGAGCCGCAAAGAGACCCCACATATCTCGCAGCCCTTCGAATTCCCGCCGCCTCACAAGGAGAGTCGTCAGAGCGATGGCCGGTCCCGCCTTCCGAGCCGCCGCCGTACGGGTGCGCGTACCGGCAACCAGTGCCAACCTGGGCCCGGGCTTCGACGCCCTCGGCCTGTCGCTGGGCCTGTACGACGACGTCGTCGTCCGCGTCGCCGACGCCGGGCTGCACATCGACATCGCCGGCGAGGGCGCGGACACGCTGCCCCGCGACGAGAACCACCTGCTCGTACGGTCCCTGCGCACCGCCTTCGACCTGCTCGGCGGACAGCCCCGCGGCCTGGAGATCGTCTGCGCCAACCGCATCCCGCACGGACGCGGCCTCGGCTCGTCCTCCGCGGCCATCTGCGCCGGGATCGTCGCAGCCCGCGCCGTGACGACCGGCGGTGACGCCCGGCTCGACGACGCGGCCCTGCTGGAGCTCGCCACCGAGATCGAGGGCCATCCGGACAACGTCGCGGCCTGTCTCCTCGGCGGGTTCACGCTCGCCTGGATGGACGGCGGATCGGCCCGTGCGATCAGGATGGACCCCGCGGATTCCATCGTTCCGGTGGTTTTCGTCCCCGGCAACCCGGTGCTCACCGAGACCGCCCGCGGACTGCTGCCGCGCACCGTCCCGCACGTCGACGCCGCCTTCAGCGCGGGCCGTGCCGCCCTCCTCGTCGAGGCCATGACCAGGCGCCCCGAGCTGCTGCTCACGGCCACCGAGGACCGGCTGCACCAGGAATACCGCTCCCCGGCGATGCCGCAGAGCGTGGAACTCGTGAACCGGCTGCGCGCGGACGGCGTCCCCGCAGTCATCTCCGGTGCCGGGCCGACCGTGCTGGCACTGGCCGAGGACGGTGCGGCCGACAAGGTCGCACGGCTGGCGGGCGAGGGATGGGCGGCCAACCGGCTCACTCTCGACGCCCCGGGGGCGAGCGTGTTGCCGCTCGCCCCGTAGCCGAGAAGTGATTGCCGGTGCGTGAGAGGGGGAATGTTTGTTGGAGCCGGTAGTGTTAACCTCAAGTCTGCAATCGACGTCTATGCGGCGCGTTGCTTCGTGTCCCTTTCCGGGACCACCACTTCTTCCGGGAGCCTCCCCAACTGCCTGAGCAGCCTGCCTGAGCAGTTTCGAGCACGCTCCGGAACCGGCACGACACCCCTCGCTCGTCCAGGAGTGGGCCGAGCAGGGGGATGCTCGCGCCGGGCCCATGCACACGTTCATCTCTCCGCCGTACCTACCCGGCGGACCACCGCCCCGGCACGGTCCGCACAACCGAAGACCGCTGTCGGACAGCACAACCGGTCGCCGAGCCAGAAGGCCGACGTCCGCTCCAGGGAAGGACCCTTCGTGAGCGACACCACCGATCTGATGGGCGTGACTGCCGACAAGAGCGTCGACAGCGCCGCGCCCGCCGAAGGTGCTGCCACTGGCACCACCGCACGGCGCCGCCGCTCCGGCACCGGCCTTGACGGCATGGTCCTGGCCGAGCTGCAGCAGGTCGCGTCCGGCCTCGGTATCAAGGGCACTGCGCGGATGCGCAAGAGCCAGCTGATCGAGGTCATCAAGGAGGCCCAGGCCGGCTCCTCCGCGCCCAAGGCCAAGGCCGCCGCGGCCCCCGCCGAAGAGGCCGAGACCAAGCCGAAGCGCCGGGCCACCTCCAAGGCGCGCACCGGCGCCGGGGACGAGACGCCGGCCGCCGCTCCCGCCGACAAGACCGCGGCGCAGCAGCAGATCGACATCCCCGGTCAGCCGGCCAGCGACGAGCCGCCCGCGGGCGAGCGCCGTCGTCGCCGTGCGACCGCTCAGGCGGGCAGCCCGGAGACCAAGGCCGACGCCAAGGCGCAGTCCAAGGACCGGACGCAGGACGAGCCGAAGCGTGAGACGCCCGCCGAGGACCGCTCGGAGCCCAAGGCCGAGGCCGCTGCCGACAACGCCGAGGGCCGCCGGGGCGACCGCCAGGACCGCGGCCAGCGCGGCGAGCGTGGTGACCGGGGCGACCGTGGTGACCGCCGCGAGCGTCAGCGCGACCGCCGCGGCAAGGGCGGCGACGAGCAGGGCGGCGGTGGCCAGGGCGGCCAGCGCCAGCGGCAGGGCCAGGGCCAGCAGAACCAGGGCCAGAACCAGGGCCAGGGCCAGCAGGGCGGCGGCGGACCGCAGGACGACGGCTTCGACGACGAGGGCGGCCGTCGTGGCCGCCGCGGCCGCTACCGCGACCGCCGCGGCCGTCGTGGCCGCGACGACTTCGCGAGCGACGCACCGCCGGTCACCGACGACGACGTCCTGATCCCCGTCGCGGGCATCCTGGACATCCTCGACAACTACGCGTTCATCCGGACCTCCGGCTACCTGCCGGGCCCGAACGACGTGTACGTCTCGCTCGCCCAGGTCCGCAAGAGCGGTCTGCGCAAGGGTGACCACGTCACCGGTGCGGTGCGCCAGCCCAAGGACGGTGAGCGCCGCGAGAAGTTCAACGCGCTGGTCCGCCTCGACACGGTCAACGGCATGGAGTCCGGCCGCGGCCGGCCCGAGTTCCAGAAGCTGACCCCGCTGTACCCGCAGGACAGGCTCCGTCTGGAGACCGACTCCAACGTCCTGACCACCCGGATCATCGACATGGTCGCCCCGATCGGCAAGGGCCAGCGAGGCCTGATCGTGGCCCCGCCGAAGACCGGCAAGACCATGATCCTGCAGGCGATCGCCAACGCGATCACGGTCAACAGCCCCGAGTGCCACCTGATGGTCGTCCTGGTCGACGAGCGTCCGGAAGAGGTCACCGACATGCAGCGGTCGGTGAAGGGCGAGGTCATCTCCTCGACCTTCGACCGTCCCGCCGAGGACCACACCACCGTCGCCGAGCTGGCCATCGAACGCGCCAAGCGTCTCGTCGAGCTGGGCCACGACGTGGTCGTCCTGCTGGACTCGATCACCCGTCTGGGACGCGCGTACAACCTCGCGGCCCCGGCCTCCGGCCGCATCCTGTCCGGTGGTGTCGACTCGACCGCGCTGTACCCGCCGAAGCGCTTCTTCGGTGCCGCGCGCAACATCGAGGACGGCGGCTCGCTGACCATCCTGGCCACCGCGCTGGTCGAGACCGGCTCGCGCATGGACGAGGTGATCTTCGAGGAGTTCAAGGGCACCGGCAACATGGAGCTCAAGCTCGACCGCAAGCTCTCCGACAAGCGCATCTTCCCGGCGGTGGACGTCGACGCGTCCAGCACCCGTAAGGAAGAAATCCTGCTCGGCAGCGACGAGTTGGCGATTGTCTGGAAGCTGCGCCGGGTGCTCCACGCGCTGGACCAGCAGCAGGCGATCGAGCTCCTCCTGGACCGGATGAAGAAGACCCAGTCCAACGCGGAGTTCCTGCTCCAGATCCAGAAGACGACGCCGGCCCCGGGCAGCAACGACTAGTCGCAGCCGCTCGGCAGCCGTACCAGGGCCGCCCCCGCCACTTCGGTGCCGCGGGGGCGGCCCTGTGTCGTACGCGGGTGCGTGACAGCCACTGCGGGCCGTTGCCGATCCGAGACCTTCGCCACACGGCCACCAGGCGTCGCGCCGGCCCCGCATTGCCTGTGCCGGGCAAGAAACCGCAGGTGAGCGAGGGGTCACCGGATGCTCCCGCGCTCCGCGAGGCCGCCCTCGGCCCACCCGGAGGCCACCGAGCCCTGTGCAACCCTTCTTGTCGCCGCCGCGTCGTACTCAACAGCGACGAGGCGCGCAGAGGCCCGCACACCACAGCTGGGGGTAGCCGGGAGCAGCCGAGGGAACGAGGGAGACGGATGACCGAGCAGAGCGGGAGCAACAGCCGAATACGGGCCACCGGCAGACGCCGGAGGAAGCCGTCCCGCCGTCGCAGGGCGACCGTCATAGCCGCGTGGAGCCTGGCCGGGCTGGTCGTCGTGGGCGGAGGCGGAATCGCCTACGCCTACTTCCAGCTCGACGGCAATCTCAAGGCCGTCGACATCAACAACGCGCTCGGCAAGAACCGGCCCCAGAACGTCGACAACGGCTCCGAGGACATCCTCGTGCTCGGTTCCGACTCCCGCTCCGGCTCGAACGCGCAGTACGGCGCCGACCAGGGAGGCGCCCGTTCGGACACCGCGATGGTCGTCCACGTCAACAAGGGCCACAAGACCGCCAGCGTGGTCTCCATCCCCCGCGACACCCTCGTCACCCGCCCCGAGTGCAAGAGCGACGAGAGCGGCGCGGGCGTCTCGGGCGAGCAGCGCGCGATGTTCAACACCGCGTACGAGGTCGGCGGACCGGCCTGCGCGGTCAAGACCGTCGAGTCGATGTCCGGGATCCGGATGGACCACTACGTCGAGGTCGACTTCACCGGCTTCAAGCAGCTGATCGACAAGCTCGGCGGCGTCGAGATCACCACCAAGAAGGCGATCAACGACCCCAAGAGCCATCTGGACCTGCAGCCGGGCACCCACACGCTGAACGGGGAGGAGTCGCTCGGCCTGGTCCGTACCCGCCACAGCGTCGGCGACGGCAGCGACCTCGGCCGCATCCAGCTCCAGCAGTCCTTCATCAAGGCGCTGATGGTGCAGGCGAAGAGCGTCGGCGTCCTCAACGGCACGAAGCTGTACGGCCTCGCGGACACGGCGACCAAGGCCATCACGACCGACTCCGAGCTGGGCTCGGTCAAGGAGCTCGCGGGCTTCGCCAACGGACTCAAGGGGCTCGGCTCCGACGACGTCCACATGGTGACGCTGCCGGTCGAGTACGACCCCGCCGACCCGAACCGGGTCATACCGCAGGAGAAGGCCGGCAAGCAGGTGTGGAAGGCGCTCCGGAACGATCTGCCGATCCCCGCGTCCGCCACCGAGAAGTCGGCCGGCGACAAGGGTGACGCGGGCGACATCGTGAAGTGACAGGGAGTGTGCGGGAATAGTTCCCCGTCGACCCCGGTTTTGGGAGATACGGCCGGTCCTGGCAGACTGGTACGTCGGCCCCGGTTCACGGACACGCAATCCGCGCGTACGACCCGGCGCCCTCCCGAAACTAGGAGAAACCCTTGAAGCGCGAAATCCACCCCGAGTACGTCGAGACCCAGGTCAGCTGCACCTGTGGCGCGTCGTTCACCACCCGGTCCACTCTGGACAGCGGCTCCATCCGTGCGGACGTCTGCTCCGAGTGCCACCCGTTCTACACGGGCAAGCAGAAGATCCTCGACACCGGTGGCCGTGTGGCCCGCTTCGAGGCCCGCTTCGGCAAGGCTGCCGGTTCCGCCAGCAAGTAGCGAGCCAACTGCGCCGGTTCTCGGCGCCCTCTTCCCGGGGGCGCCGAGACCGGCGTTTTTTCCGGCCGGGACACGGCGACCCCCGTATCCCGCCCGGCAGGCATCCCGCCGGCCGGCAGGTACGTCGAGCGAAGAAACCAGGAGCCCGAAGATGTTCGAGGCGGTCGAGGAACTGATCGGCGAACAGTCCGATCTCGAGAAGAAGCTCGCGGACCCGTCGGTCCACGCGGACCAGGCCAACGCGCGCAAGCTCAACAAGCGCTACGCCGAGCTGACTCCGATCGTCTCCACGTACCGCTCCTGGAAGCAGAACGGCGAGGACATCGAGACGGCCCGCGAGTTCGCCGCCGACGACCCCGACTTCGCCGCCGAGGTCAAGGACCTGGAGAAGGAGCGCGAGGAACTCACCGAGAAGCTCCGCCTCCTGCTCGTGCCGCGGGACCCCAGTGACGACAAGGACGTGCTCCTGGAGATCAAGGCGGGCGCGGGCGGCGACGAGTCGGCCCTGTTCGCCGGCGATCTGCTGCGTATGTACCTGCGCTACGCCGAGCGCGTCGGCTGGAAGACCGAGATCATCGACTCCACCGAGTCCGAGCTCGGCGGCTACAAGGACGTCCAGGTCGCCGTGAAGACCAAGGGCGGCAACGGAGCCACCGAACCCGGCCAGGGTGTCTGGGCCCGGATGAAGTACGAGGGCGGCGTGCACCGTGTGCAGCGCGTGCCCTCCACCGAGTCCCAGGGCCGGATCCACACCTCCGCCGCCGGCGTGCTGGTCACGCCCGAGGCCGAGGAGGTCGACGTCGAGATCCACGCCAACGATCTCCGTATCGACGTGTACCGCTCCTCCGGCCCCGGCGGCCAGTCCGTCAACACCACGGACTCCGCCGTCCGCATCACGCACCTGCCCACCGGTGTCGTGGCCTCCTGCCAGAACGAGAAGAGCCAGCTCCAGAACAAGGAGCAGGCCATGCGCATCCTGCGTTCCAGGCTCCTCGCAGCCGCCCAGGAAGCCGCCGAGCAGGAAGCCTCCGACGTACGCCGCAGCCAGGTGCGAACGGTCGACCGCTCCGAGAAGATCCGCACGTACAACTTCCCGGAAAACCGGATCTCGGACCACCGGGTCGGCTTCAAGGCGTACAACTTGGACCAGGTGCTCGACGGCGATCTGGACGCCGTGATCCAGGCATGCGTCGACGCCGACTCCGCCGCCAAGCTCGCCGCCGCGTAAGCGGCGTAAGATCCGCCCCGCCCCGCTCGTGAACCTGTACGGAGAACCGCGATGAACCTGCTGCTCGCCGAGGTGGCCCAGGCCACCCAGCGGCTGGCCGACGCCGGTGTGCCTTCGCCGCGATTCGACGCGGAGGAACTCGCCGCGTTCGTGCACGGCGTCAAGCGGGGCGAGCTGCACAACGTGCCGGACACCGACTTCGACGCCCGCTACTGGGAGACCATCGCCCGGCGCGAGGCCCGCGAACCGCTCCAGCACATCACCGGACGCGCCTTCTTCCGCTATCTGGAGCTCCAGGTGGGGCCGGGGGTCTTCGTGCCCCGCCCGGAGACCGAGTCGGTCGTCGGCTGGGCGATAGACGCCGTGCGCGCGATGGACGTCGTCGAGCCGATGATCGTCGACCTGTGCACGGGATCCGGCGCCATCGCGCTCGCCATGGCCCAGGAGGTGCCGCGCTCGCGTGTGCACGCCGTGGAGCTGTCCGAGGACGCCCTCAAATGGACCAGGAAGAACGCCGAGGACTCCAGGGTCACCGTGCACCGCGGAGACGCTCTGACGGCCCTTCCCGAGCTCGACGGACAGGTCGACCTGGTCATCTCCAACCCGCCGTACATCCCGCTCACCGAATGGGAGTACGTGGCCCCGGAGGCCCGCGACCACGACCCCCAGATGGCCCTCTTCTCCGGCGAGGACGGCCTCGACACCATCCGGGGCATCGAGCGCACCGCCCACCGGCTGCTGCGTCCCGGCGGACTCGTCGTCATCGAGCACGCCGACACCCAGGGCGGTCAGGTGCCGTGGATCTTCACCGAGGAGCGGGGCTGGGCCGACGCGGCCGACCACCCCGACCTGAACAAGCGCCCCCGGTTCGCCACGGCCCGCAAGGCGATGCCGTGACCACCGGACACCACCCGCACGACCCGTTCCAGCCCTACCCGAACATGCTTGAGGAGGCCGGCTGATGGCACGGCGATACGACTGCAACGACGCGACCGACCGTACGACGGGTCTGCGCGAGGCCGCGTCCGCCGTCCGCCGCGGCGAACTGGTCGTGCTGCCCACGGACACGGTGTACGGGATCGGTGCGGACGCCTTCAGTACCGAAGGCATCGCCGACCTGCTGGACGCCAAGGGCCGCGGCCGCAACATGCCGACACCCGTCCTGATCGGCTCCCCGAACACCCTGCACGGTCTGGTCACGGACTTCTCCGAGCAGGCCTGGGAGCTCGTCGACGCGTTCTGGCCCGGCGCCCTCACGCTGGTCGCCAAGCACCAGCCGTCCCTCCAGTGGGATCTCGGTGACACCCGTGGCACCGTCGCCATCCGGATGCCGCTGCACCCGGTCGCCATCGAGCTCCTCACCGAGGTCGGCCCGATGGGCGTCTCCAGCGCCAACCTCACCGGGCACCCCTCTCCGGAGGACTGCGACGCAGCCCAGGAGATGCTCGGCGACTCCGTCTCCGTCTACCTCGACGGCGGTCCGACGCCGGGCATCGTCCCGTCCTCGATCGTCGACGTCACCGGCAAGGTGCCGGTCCTGCTGCGCGCCGGCGCGCTCTCCGCGGAGGAGCTGCGCAAGGTGGTACCCGACCTCGAGGTGGCCAATTGACCGCCCCTGAGGGGCGTGGCATAGCGGGGCAGACCGACACTTTCCGCATCCTCCACGTCAGTACCGGCAACGTCTGCCGCTCACCGATCACCGAGCGGCTGACCCGGCATGCCCTCGTGGACCGGCTCGGCGACCCGCTCCAGGGCGGCCTGATCGTGGAGAGTGCCGGCACCTGGGGGCACGAGGGCGCCCCGATGGAGGCCAACGCCGAAGTGGTCCTCGCCGACTTCGGCGCCGACGCCTCCGGCTTCGTCGGCCGTGAGCTGCTGGACGAGCACGTGATCCGTGCCGACCTGGTGCTCACCGCCACCCGCGACCACCGGGCCCAGGTGATCTCCATGGGGCACTCGGCCGGTCTGCGGACCTTCACGCTGAAGGAGTTCACCCGGCTGGTCCGGGCCATAGACCCCGCGACGCTGCCCGACGCCGGCGACGAGGGCGTCGTCGAACGCGCCCGCGCACTGGTCCGCGCGGCCGCCGCGCTGCGCGGCTGGCTGCTGGCCCCGACCGCCGAGGCCGACGAGGTGTACGACCCGTACGGCGCCCCGATCACGTTCTTCCGGTCCATCGGCGACGAGATCAACCAGGCCCTCGAACCGGTCGTCACCGCACTGACCGGCGTATCGACCCCGCGCTGACCGGCGCGGGCCTCGTGGCGGCCCCTCCCGTCCGGACGGGTGCACCACGGGCCGTGACAGCGGGCAGCGGGCCCGGCGCGGGCCTACATTGGAGCTGACGTCAGCGCACTCCTCCCAGGCCCGGAGCCCCCGATGCCGGTCACCACTCCTGCCGCACCCACAGCCACCCTGCCGCAGGACTTCGGTGCCCTGCTCAGGGAGGACCCGGAGATCGCCGATGTGCTGCTGGGGGAGCTGCGACGGCAGTCCGGCACGCTCCAGCTGACCGCCGCGGAGAACTTCACCTCGCCCGCCGTCCTCGCCGCCCTCGGCTCGCCGCTCGCCAACAAGTACGCCGAGGGCTACCCCGGCGCCCGCCACCACGGCGGCTGCGAACAGGCGGACGCCGCCGAACGCATCGCCGTCCGGCGGGCCACCGCGCTCTTCGGCGCCGAACACGCCAACGTCCAGCCGCACTCGGGCTCCTCGGCCGTCCTCGCGGCGTACGCGGCGCTGCTGCGGCCCGGCGACACGGTACTCGCGATGGGACTCCCGTACGGCGGACATCTCACCCATGGCTCACCCGCCAACTTCTCCGGCCGCTGGTTCGAGTTCATCGGCTACGGTGTCGACTCCGAGAGCGGGCTGATCGACTACCAGCAGGTGCGCACGCTGGCCCGCACCCACCGCCCGAAGGCGATCGTCAGCGGCTCCATCTCCTACCCCCGCCACCCGGACCACGAGGCGTTCCGCGAGATCGCCGACGAGGTGGGCGCCTACCTCATCGCCGACGCCGCGCACCCGATGGGGCTGATCGCCGGGGGAGCGGCGCCGAACCCCGTTCCGTACGCGGACGTGGTCTGCGCCACCACGCACAAGGTGCTGCGCGGACCCCGCGGCGGAATGATCCTCTGCGGCTCGGAGCTGGCGGAACGGATCGACCGGGCGGTCTTCCCCTTCACCCAGGGCGGCGCCCAGATGCACACGGTCGCCGCGAAGGCCGTCGCGTTCCACGAGGCGGGGACTCCGGCCTTCGCCGCGTACGCCCATCGTGTGGTCTCCCACGCCCGGGTACTGGCCGCCGGTCTGGAGGCCGAGGGCTTCGACGTCACCACCGGCGGCACGGACACCCACCTGATCGTCGCGGACCCGGCCCCCCTCGGTGTCGACGGTCACACCGCCCGCGCCCGGCTGGCCGCCGCGGGCCTGGTGCTGGACACCTGCGCGCTTCCGTACGGAGACGCCCGGGGCATCAGGCTGGGCACCGCCGCAGTCACCACCCAGGGCATGGGCGACGCCGCCATGACCCGGCTCGCGGTGCTGTTCGGCGCGGCGGTACGCGAGGAGGGCGACGTCCTCACCGAGGTGCGGGAACTGGCGGCGAAATTTCCGCCGTACCCCGGGTGACTTGGCCGTGATGTCCTGAATGGTGGCGGCCCGTGCAACCATCACGGACAGCTCCGTGTCCTCAACCATGAGGTCGACCTAGTTAAGGTGTGGGCTGAGATGGCCGGCGACATTTGTGGGGCAGCCCGTGCGTGATTACCTGCTGACGCTCTGCGTCACGGCCGCGGTGACCTATCTGCTCACCGGCCCGGTGCGAAAGTTCGCCATCGCGGTCGGGGCGATGCCCGCGATCCGTGCGCGTGACGTCCACCGGGAACCGACCCCGAGGCTCGGCGGCATCGCCATGTTCGGCGGGCTGTGCGCCGGTCTGATCGTCGCTGATCACCTGGCCAACCTCGACGGGGTCTTCGACCTCTCCAGCGAACCCCGGGCGCTGCTCTCCGGAGCGGCGCTGATCTGGCTGATCGGCGTCCTGGACGACAAGTTCGAGATCGACGCCCTGATCAAGCTGGGCGGACAGATGATCGCCGCCGCGGTCATGGTCCTCCAGGGGCTCACGATCCTGTGGCTGCCGATCCCGGGCGTCGGCACGGTCGCCCTCACCCAGTGGCAGGGCACGCTGCTCACGGTCGCCCTGGTCGTGATCACGATCAACGCGGTGAACTTCGTCGACGGCCTGGACGGTCTGGCGGCCGGCATGGTCCTCATCGCCTCCGCCGCGTTCTTCCTGTACACCTACCGCCTCTGGTACGGGCACATGATCGAGGCCGCTGCTCCGGCGACGCTCTTCACGGTGATCCTGATGGGCATGTGCCTCGGCTTCCTGCCGCACAACATGCACCCGGCCCGGATCTTCATGGGCGACTCCGGCTCGATGCTGATCGGCCTGGTCCTGGCCGCCGGCGCGATCTCCGTGACTGGACAGGTCGACCCGGACACCATGAAGATCTTCGAGGGCAGCGAGCGGCAGGCGACCCACGCGATGCTGCCGGTCTTCATCCCGCTGCTGCTGCCGCTCACCATCATCGCGATCCCGGCGGCGGACCTGGTGCTGGCGATCGTGCGGCGCACCTGGAACGGGCAGTCACCGTTCGCCGCCGACCGTGGTCATCTGCACCACCGGCTGCTGGAGATCGGCCATTCGCACAGCCGGTCGGTGCTGATCATGTACTTCTGGTCGGCCCTGATCGCCTTCGGGGCGGTCGGTTACTCCGTGCACTCGGCCTCGATGTGGATCGTCCTGGTGATCGTGGGCCTGAGCGCGCTCGGTCTGATCCTGCTCCTGATGCCCCGCTTCACCCCGCGGGCTCCGCTGTGGGCCCAGAACGTCGTGCCGCCGCGCTACCGTCGCCGACGACGTCAGGACGGGGAGCACAGCGAGGGGGCGACGGACGGCCAACAGGCGCCCCCGGATGCCCAGATGGGACAGGACGGCGCCGAGCCCACCGCTCGGCCCCCGGTCGCCGCAGGAGTCTCCGGCGTCAACGGGGCGACGGCCGTCGGCCCCCGTTCGCGTTTTGCGGACCGGCGCAAGGCCGGCTCGACGCGTCGATGATTCGGTCATCAAGGGGCATTACCAGACAAGTGGTTGGGTTGTCCCGCTCACACGCGTCAAGTAGTCCTCACGTGTGACAGCAACCACACATTGTAGGTAAAGACCTCATCAAATAGTTTGTGATACCGTTCACTAAGCCCGGTGACAGAGCCGAAGGACCTGAGTAGCACGGTCCATTGGCCCGAGGCATCGACTCGGACCGGGCGCCTACGCTCGTCCATGACGACACACTGCCGACCCCCAGCAAGCGGAGCTGCCGCCATGCCGTCCAACGACGTCCGGACTCTCCTCCAGACCGCCGTCCCCACCGCTGCCGCCGGCGTTGTCGCCGCCGCGATCAGTGCTGGCGTCGCCGGTGGCAAGGGAGCCCTGGGCGCGATCGTTGCGACGATCGTGGTCATCCTCTTCATGGGGATCGGGCTCATGGTCCTGCAACGGACCGCCAAGTCTCTGCCCCACCTGTTCCAGGCGATGGGGCTGATGCTGTACACGGCTCAGTTGCTCCTGCTGTTCATCTTTGTCGCCGTATTCAAGAACACCACGATGTTCAACCCGAAGGCCTTCGCGATCACGCTGGTCGCGACGACTCTCGTGTGGATCGGCGCACAGGCGCGTGCGCACATGAAGGCCAAGATCCTTTACGTCGAACCCGAGTCCGACAAGGGCGAGAAGCCCAGGAACGCGGGGTCCCGGTCGTGAAGGGTAGGGGCGGGATAAGCGCGAGTTCAGGACCCTGCTATCGTCCGGTTCCAACTGCGGCACTGCGGGCGCGGGCATGTGAGCTGACGCCTGCACGATCGCGAGGCTCATTGCCTGACTGCCGCTCACACATCCGTAACACCAGTCCAGTGCCGAACCGCGGCTGCGCGCCGCGCCGACACAACGAGGTTGCCGTACCTATGCGCCACGCTGAAGGAGCCCGCGGTGAGTGCTGACCCGACACAGGTGCTCGCCTTCGAGACCGATTGCCACATCTTTTCCGGCTGTGGTTTCGACGCACCTGGCTTGCATTCGTTCCTGTTCGAGCCCCTGTGGGGTGACGCGGACAGCAACCTGTACTTCAACAAGCCGATGCTGCTGGCCCTGCTCGGCTCGATCATCATCGTCGGTTTCTTCTGGGCCGCCTTCCGCAAGCCGAAGGTCGTCCCGGGCAAGCTGCAGATGGTTGCCGAGACGGGATACGACTTCATCCGCCGCGGCGTCGTCTACGAGACGATGGGGAAGCGCGAGGGCGAGAAGTACGTTCCCCTCGTCGTTTCGCTCTTCTTCTTCGTCTGGATGATGAACCTCTGGTCGATCATCCCGGTCGCCCAGTTCCCGGTGACGTCGATCATCGCGTACCCCGCGGTGCTCGCGATCATCGTCTACATCCTGTGGGTCAGCCTGACGTTCAAGCGCCACGGCTTCGTCGGGGCGTTCAAGAACTTCTCGCACTTCGACAAGTCGCTTGGCGGGGTGGCGTATCTTGCCGGAGCCATCGAGCTGTTCTCGAGCCTGTTGGTTCGTCCGTTCACTCACGCCGTTCGACTGTTCGCGAACATGTTCGCGGGGCACACGCTGCTGCTGCTCTTCACGATCGCCAGCTGGTACCTGCTGAACGGCATCGGTTTCGCCTACGCGGGCGTCTCCTTCGTGATGACGATTGTGATGACGGCCTTCGAGCTCTTCATCCAAGCGCTGCAGGCGTACGTCTTCGTACTCCTGACCTGCACCTACATCCAGGGCGCGCTCGCAGAGGACCACTGAGTCCCGCCCAAAATCCGCAGTCGTCCGGTGGCCAACCCCCACCGGTCCGTGAAAGAGAAGGAAGAACTGGCATGTCCCAGACCCTTGCTGCCGTCAGCGGCTCCCTCGGTTCCGTCGGTTACGGCCTCGCTGCCATCGGCCCCGGCGTCGGCGTCGGCATCATCTTCGGTAACGGCACCCAGGCTCTCGCCCGTCAGCCCGAGGCTGCCGGTCTCATCCGTGCCAACCAGATCCTCGGCTTCGCCTTCTGTGAGGCGCTCGCCCTCATCGGCCTGGTCATGCCGTTCGTCTACGGCACCTGATCCACGGATTCAGACAAGCCCCCTAGACGAAAGGCACTGACGTGAGCCAGATGCTTACGATCGCGGCTGAGACGGAAAACCCGCTCATCCCGCCGATCCCTGAGCTCGTCATCGGCCTCATCGCCTTCCTCATCGTCTTCGGCTTCCTCGCCAAGAAGCTCCTCCCGAACATCAACAAGGTTCTGGATGAGCGTCGCGAGGCCATCGAAGGCGGTATCGAAAAGGCCGATGCGGCCCAGACCGAGGCCCAGAGCGTGCTTGAGCAGTACAAGGCTCAGCTCGCCGAGGCCCGCCACGAAGCCGCTCGTATGCGCCAGGAGGCGCAGGAGCAGGGCGCCGTGATCCTGCAGGAGATGCGGGCGGAAGGCCAGCGGCAGCGCGAGGAGATCGTCGCCGCCGGTCACGCCCAGATCGAGGCCGACCGCAAGGCCGCGGCGTCCGCGCTGCGTCAGGACGTGGGCACGCTCGCCACCTCCCTGGCCGGCAAGCTCGTCGGCGAGTCCCTCGAGGACCACGCCCGGCAGAGCGGCACCGTCGACCGTTTCCTCGACGAGCTCGAGGCGAAGGCCGAGGCCGTCCGATGAACGGCGCAAGCCGCGAGGCACTGGCTGCCGCACGCGAGCGTCTCGACGCGCTGACCGACAACACGTCGGTCGATGCGGCGAAGCTCGCCGAGGATCTGGCCGGCGTCACGGCGCTGCTGCACCGCGAGGTGTCGCTGCGCCGGGTCCTGACCGACCCGGCCCAGGCCGGCGAGGCGCGGGCCGAGCTGGCCGGGCGACTGCTGCGCGGCCAGGTGGGCGGCGAAGCCGTCGATCTGGTCTCCGGCATGGTCCGCTCGCGCTGGTCGCGGTCGCGTGACCTGGTCGACTCGGTCGAGGCACTGGCGAACACCGCAGACCTCACCGCCGCCCAGCGCGTCGGAGACCTCGACGACGTCGAGGACGAGCTGTTCCGGTTCGGCCGGATCGTCGCCTCCGACCAGGGCCTGCGCGCAGCGCTCAC
This sequence comes from Streptomyces sp. NPDC058221, assembly GCF_042882365.1. NCBI lineage: Bacteria > Bacillati > Actinomycetota > Actinomycetes > Kitasatosporales > Streptomycetaceae > Streptomyces > Streptomyces sp. NPDC058221. The sequence continues at coordinate 100,658 of NZ_JBHVWF010000005.1, forward strand.
CAGCCGGACCGCGACCCCCGCCGCCAAGGGCGAGCTGCTGCGCAGCCTGCTCGGCGGCAAGGCGCGGCCCGTCACCGAGCGCCTCGTCGTGCGGCTTGTCACCCAGCCCCGGGGACGTAGCCTGGAAGAGGGACTCGAGTCCCTCTCCAAGCTCGCCGCGGAGCGCCGTGACCGTGCGGTCGCGATCGTCACCTCGGCAGTGCCGCTGAACGACCGGCAGAAGCAGCGCCTCGGCGCCGCGCTGGCGAAGATCTACGGCCGCCAGATGCACCTGAATCTCGACGTGGACCCCGAGGTCCTCGGCGGAGTCACGGTGCGGGTCGGTGACGAGGTCATCAACGGCACCATCGCGGAGCGTCTCGACGAGGCGACCCGACGGATGGCCGGCTGACCCAGCCCGGCGCAGTAACAGAGACAGAGCAAGACCAGCGGCCCGGTTGGGCCGTGCAGAAATTGCAGAAGATTCCTGGGGGTCGGCCCCCAGACCCCCTTAAGAAACTTCGGGCCCAACAAGGAGAGCAGGGAACCCAGATGGCGGAGCTCACGATCCGGCCGGAGGAGATCCGGGACGCGCTGGAGAACTTTGTCCAGTCGTACAAGCCGGACGCGGCCTCGCGCGAGGAGGTCGGTACGGTCAGCGTTGCCGGCGACGGCATCGCGAAGGTGGAGGGCCTGCCCTCCGCCATGGCGAACGAGCTGCTGAAGTTCGAGGACGGCACCCTCGGTCTCGCCCTCAACCTCGAGGAGCGCGAGATCGGTGCGATCGTCCTCGGCGAGTTCAGCGGAATCGAGGAGGGCCAGCCGGTGCAGCGCACCGGTGAGGTGCTCTCCGTCGGCGTCGGCGAGGGTTACCTCGGCCGCGTCGTCGACCCGCTCGGCAACCCGATCGACGGTCTCGGCGAGATCGCGACCGACGGCCGTCGCGCCCTCGAGCTGCAGGCCCCTGGCGTCATGGTCCGCAAGTCGGTGCACGAGCCGATGCAGACCGGCTACAAGGCCGTCGACGCCATGGTGCCGATCGGCCGTGGTCAGCGTCAGCTGATCATCGGCGACCGTCAGACGGGTAAGACCGCTCTGGCCGTCGACACGATCATCAACCAGCGTGACAACTGGCGCACGGGCGACGTGAACAAGCAGGTGCGCTGCATCTACGTCGCCATCGGTCAGAAGGGCTCCACCATCGCCTCCGTGCGCGGTGCCCTCGAAGAGGCCGGCGCGCTGGAGTACACGACCATCGTCGCCGCCCCGGCGTCCGACCCGGCCGGCTTCAAGTACCTGGCGCCGTACACCGGTTCGGCCATCGGCCAGCACTGGATGTACGCGGGCAAGCACGTCCTGATCATCTTCGACGACCTTTCGAAGCAGGCCGACGCCTACCGCGCCGTATCGCTTCTGCTGCGCCGTCCGCCGGGCCGCGAGGCCTACCCGGGCGACGTCTTCTACCTCCACTCGCGTCTGCTGGAGCGTTGCGCCAAGCTCTCCGACGACATGGGTGCCGGTTCGATGACGGGTCTCCCGATCGTCGAGACCAAGGCGAACGACGTGTCGGCGTTCATCCCGACCAACGTCATCTCCATCACCGACGGCCAGTGCTTCCTGGAGTCCGACCTGTTCAACGCCGGGCAGCGTCCGGCTCTGAACGTCGGTATCTCGGTCTCGCGAGTCGGTGGCTCCGCCCAGCACAAGGCCATGCGCCAGGTCTCCGGCCGACTCCGCGTGGACCTCGCCCAGTACCGCGAGCTGGAGGCGTTCGCCGCCTTCGGTTCCGACCTGGACGCGGCCTCGAAGGCGTCCCTGGAGCGCGGTAAGCGCATGGTCGAGCTGCTGAAGCAGCCGCAGTACTCCCCGATCCCGGTCGAGGAGCAGGTCGTCTCGGTCTGGGCCGGCACCACGGGCAAGATGGACGACGTCCCGGTCGAGGACATCCGCCGCTTCGAGAGCGAGCTGCTGGAGTACCTGCGCCGCGAGCGCAAGGACCTCCTCACCAGCATCGCCGAGGGCGCCAAGATGTCCGACGACACGCTGCAGTCGATCGCCGACGCGGTCGCCGCCTTCAAGCAGCAGTTCGAGACCTCGGACGGCAAGCTTCTGGGCGAGGGCTGACAGATGGGCGCTCAGCTTCGCGTTTACAAGCGCCGCATCCGCTCCGTCACCGCCACGAAGAAGATCACCAAGGCGATGGAGATGATCGCCGCCTCGCGCATCGTCAAGGCGCAGCGCAAGGTGGCGGCCTCGATGCCGTATGCCACCGAGCTGAACCGTGCGGTCACGGCTGTGGCCACCGGTTCGACCACCAAGCACCCGCTGACCACCGAGGCCGAGACTCCGGCACGGGCCGCGATCCTGCTCGTCACGAGCGACCGCGGTCTGGCCGGCGGTTACTCCTCCAACGCCATCAAGGCCGCGGAGCAGCTGACCGAGCGGCTGCGCGGTGAGGGCAAGGAGGTCGTCACGTATGTGATCGGCCGCAAGGGTGTCGCCTACTACAACTTCCGCGAGCGCAAGGTCGCGGAGTCGTGGACCGGCTTCACCGACAGCCCGACGTACGCGGATGCGAAGCGGGCGGCCGCCCCGTTGATCGAGGCGGTCACCCAGGAGACCGCCGAGGGCGGCGTGGACGAGCTGCACATCGTCTTCACCGAGTTCGTCTCGATGATGACGCAGAACCCGGTGGACAACCGGATGCTGCCGCTCAGCCTCGACCTCACCAAGGACGAGGACGGCAAGGGAGAGATCCTGCCGCTGTTCGACTTCGAGCCGTCGGCGGAGGACGTCCTGGACGCCCTGCTTCCGCGGTATGTCGAGAGCCGGATCTACAACGCACTGCTGCAGGCCGCTGCTTCCGAGCACGCTGCCCGCCGCCGCGCGATGAAGTCGGCAACCGACAACGCCGGTGAGCTCGTCAAGAGCCTCTCCCGGCTTGCCAACGCGGCCCGCCAGGCCGAAATCACCCAGGAAATCAGCGAGATCGTCGGTGGTGCCAGTGCGCTGGCCGACGCGACCGCGGGGAGTGACAAGTAATGACGACCACAGTTGAGACGGCCGTTGCCACGGGCCGCGTCGCCCGGGTCATCGGCCCGGTCGTCGACGTGGAGTTCCCCGTCGACGCGATGCCGGAGATCTACAACGCGCTGACCGTCGAGGTGGCCGACCCGGCCGAGGACGGCAAGATCAAGAAGCTGACGCTCGAGGTCGCCCAGCACCTCGGCGACGGCGTGATCCGCGCGATCTCGATGCAGCCCACCGACGGTCTGGTCCGCCAGGCCCCGGTGACGGACACGGGCGCCGGCATCACGGTGCCGGTCGGCGAGATGACCAAGGGCAAGGTCTTCAACACCCTCGGTGAGATCCTGAACAAGCCCGAGGCCGAGGCCGAGGTCACCGAGCGCTGGCCGATCCACCGCAAGGCCCCGGCCTTCGACCAGCTCGAGTCCAAGACCGAGATGTTCGAGACCGGCGTCAAGGTCATCGACCTTCTCACCCCGTACGTCAAGGGTGGAAAGATCGGTCTGTTCGGTGGTGCCGGTGTCGGCAAGACCGTGCTGATCCAGGAAATGATCTACCGCGTCGCCAACAACCACGACGGTGTGTCGGTGTTCGCGGGCGTCGGTGAGCGTACCCGTGAGGGCAACGACCTCATCGAGGAGATGGCCGAGTCCGGCGTCATCGACAAGACGGCGCTTGTCTTCGGTCAGATGGACGAGCCGCCGGGCACCCGTCTGCGGGTCGCGCTCGCCGGTCTGACGATGGCGGAGTACTTCCGCGATGTCATGAAGCAGGACGTTCTCTTCTTCATCGACAACATCTTCCGGTACACCCAGGCCGGCTCCGAGGTGTCCACCCTGCTCGGCCGTATGCCGTCCGCGGTGGGTTACCAGCCGAACCTGGCCGACGAGATGGGTCTCCTCCAGGAGCGCATCACGTCGACCCGTGGTCACTCGATCACCTCGATGCAGGCGATCTACGTCCCCGCGGACGACCTGACCGACCCGGCTCCGGCCACCACCTTCGCCCACCTCGACGCGACGACGGTTCTCTCCCGTCCGATCTCCGAGAAGGGCATCTACCCGGCCGTGGACCCGCTTGACTCCACGTCCCGGATCCTGGACCCGCGGTACATCGCGAAGGACCACTACGAGACCGCCATGCGGGTCAAGGGAATCCTTCAGAAGTACAAGGACCTCCAGGACATCATCGCCATTCTCGGTATGGACGAGCTCGGCGAGGAGGACAAGCTCACCGTCTTCCGCGCCCGTCGCATCGAGCGCTTCCTGTCGCAGAACACCCACGTCGCCAAGCAGTTCACCGGCGTGGACGGTTCGGACGTTCCGCTCGACGAGTCGATCGCGGCGTTCAACTCGATCGCCGACGGAGAGTACGACCACTTCCCCGAGCAGGCGTTCTTCATGTGCGGTGGCATTGAGGACCTCAAGGCCAACGCCAAGGAGCTCGGCGTCTCCTGAGCCTCCGGCTCACCGAGGGGGACGGGGTGCGTCCCGTCCCCCTCACCACGCCCCGTAGAATTGACCCAACACCCGGCATGACCGCCGGGTGGTGACCCGAGGAGCCACCCTTGGCTGCTGAGCTGCACGTCGAGCTGGTCGCGGCGGACCGTAGTGTCTGGTCCGGCGAGGCCACCCTGGTCGTCGCGCGCACCACGTCCGGCGACATCGGCGTCATGCCCGGTCACCAGCCGCTTCTGGGTGTGCTGGAATCGGGCCCGGTGACGATCCGCACGAGCGACGGCGCCACTGTCGTCGCCGCTGTGCACGGCGGTTTCATCTCGTTCGCCGACGACAAGCTCTCGCTGCTGGCGGAGATTGCCGAGCTGGCGGACGAGATCGATGTCCAGCGCGCCGAGCGTGCGCTGGAGCGTGCGAAGTCGGACACGGACGGCGCCGCCGAGCGCCGCGCCGATGTGCGACTGCGTGCGGTGGCGGTGCACTAGCCACCCCGCGAAACGTCTTTACCCTCAGCCGCGGCCCGTGCTGGAGATCTCTCCAGACCGTGTCGCGGCTGAGGCGATGCAGGTGCAGGTGAAGTTCGGGCGGTATCCGTTTACTCGACGACGCGAGGAGGTCGGTGGAGATGTTCCTCGCGCTGTGGGTGGGCGGGCTGGTCGTCGCACTGGTCGCGGTTGGTCTCTTCGTCTTCGGTCTGCGCCGGCGGCTGATTCAGCGCTCCGGCGGGACCTTCGACTGCAGCCTGCGCTGGAACGTGCCCGTGGAGCCCGATCTCTCCGGCAAGGGCTGGGTGTACGGGGTCGCCCGGTACAGCGGCGACAAGGTGAACTGGTTCCGGGTCTTCAGCTACTCCCCGCGCCCGCGCCGTGTGCTGGAGCGGTCCGCGATCGAGGTCGTCGCCCGCCGGCTGCCGGAGGGCGAGGAGGAGCTCGCACTGCTCTCCGACGCCATCGTGCTCGGCTGTCTCCACCGGGACGTCCGGCTGGAGCTGGCGATGAGCGAGGACGCGCTGACCGGTTTCCTCGCCTGGCTTGAGGCGGCGCCGCCCGGCCAGAGGGTGAACGTGGCCTGAGGCCTCGCACCACGCAGACGAAAACCGGGGAGACAGGGGGCGGACCTGTCTCCCCGGTGCTTTTCGGGGTTACGCGCGGTGCGGTGCGGTGGTGACTACTTCAGCCCGCTGTTCATCGCGCTCACGAGTTCACCGTTGCTGGTGTCCCCGCTGAACTCCCAGAAGAACGCGCCTCCCAGGCCCTGGTTCCTGGCCCAGGTCATCTTGGACGCGATGGTGGCCGGGGTGTCGTAGCTCCACCAGTTGGTGCCGCAGTGCGCGTAGGCCGTGCCCGCGACGGTGCCGGTGGTGGGGCAGCTGTTCTTGAGGACCTTGTAGTCCTCGATGCCGGCCTCGTACGTACCCGGGGCGGCTCCGGTGGCGGTGCTGCCGGGTGCGTCCTGGGTGACGCCGGTCCAGCCGCGGCCGTAGAAGCCGATGCCGAGCAGCAGCTTCGAGGCGGGGACGCCCTGGGCCTTCAGCTTGGCGATGGCCTCGGAGGCGGTGAAGCCGGCCTTCGGGATGCCGGTGTACGGGGTGAGCGGGGAGTGCGGGGCCGTCGGGCCCTTGGCGTCCCAGGCGCCGAAGAAGTCGTACGTCATCACGTTGTACCAGTCCAGCGACTGTGCGGCGCCCGCGTAGTCGGCGGCGTCGATCTTGCCGCCCTCGGAGCCGTCGGCCGTGATGGCCGCGGTCACCAGGTTGTTGCCGCCGAACTTCGTGCGCAGCGCGGACGTGATCGACTTCAGTGCGGCGGGGCCGCTGGCGTCACAGGTCAGACCGCAGGCGTTGGGATACTCCCAGTCGATGTCGATGCCGTCGAAGACATCGGCCCAGCGGGGGTCCTCCACCAGGTCGTAGCAGGACTGGGCGAACGCGGCCGGGTTCTGCGCGGCCTGGCCGAAGCCGCCGGACCAGGTCCAGCCGCCGAACGACCACAGGATCTTGATGTGCGGGTACTTCGCCTTGAGCTTGCGCAGCTGGTTGAAGCTGCCGCGCAGGGGCTGGTCCCAGGTGTCGGCGACGCCGTCGACGGACTGGTCGGCGGTGTAGGCCTTGTCGTAGTCGGCGTAGGAGTCACCGATCGCGCACTTGCCGCCGGTCACGTTGCCGAAGGCGTAGTTGATGTGGGTGATCTTCGCGGCCGAACCGGAGGTGTCCAGGTTCTTGACGTGGTAGTTCCGGCCGTAGACGCCCCATTCGGCGAAGTAGCCGAGGTTGACCTTGTCGCCGGTGCCCGGGTCGCCGGGGTCGGTGCCCCCGCCGCCGGTGGTGTGTACCTTGACCGCACCGCTTGCCGGACCGGTCTGGTCGGCGGTGTCGCGGGCCTGCACGGTGTACGAGTAGTCGGTGCCCGCGGTGAGGCCGGTGTTGGTGTACGTGGTGCCGGTGACCGTGGCGACGACCGCGCCGTCCCGCAGGACGTCGTAGTTCTTGATGCCGTGGTCGTCGGTGGCCGCGCTCCAGCTCAGCTTCGCCGAGGTGTCGGTGACGGAGCTCGCGGTGGGGGTGCCGGGCGCGGAGGGGGCGTTGTCACCGGGGACACTGCCGCCGTCGCAGGAGGCGCCGTTCAGCGTGCAGCCCGTGGGGGAGCCGGAGCCGGTGCCGTTGAAGCCGAAGGAGATGCTGGCGCCCGGTGCGACCGAGCCGTTCCAGCCGAGGTTCTTGGCGGTCCAGTGGGTGCCGGAGCCGGTGACGGTGGCGTCCCAGGCGGAGCCGACGGCGGTGCCGGAGGGGAAGTCCCACTCGATGGTCCAGGAGCTGAGTGCGGTGGTGCCGGTGTTCTTCACCGTCCACTGGCCCTCGAAGCCGCTGCCCCAGTCGGATTTCTTGAGGTACGTGGCGGTTGCCGAGGTTGCTGCTTCGGCCGGGGATGCCATGCCGACCATCGCGGCGAGCGGCAGGAGCAGTGCGGTGAGGCCCGCGACGGCTCTTGATCTGGTGGCTTTCCCGGCCCCGAATCTGAATCGGGTCCGGCGGGGGGTCTCAGTGCTCAACGGTGCTCCTCGGGTGAGGTCCGGACAAACGGGGGTGGTCCGTGGACTGCAACCCTGCGCCGCCCTGAGCACGCCGTGTCGTGGCGAGCTCACCGCAGTGTGTTCGGTGAGATTAGGAAGGTCTGGACCAATCGTCAAGAGGTCCAGACCAAAGATCGCAGTCGTCGGAACTAAACCTCAGACGCCCAACTCCTGCGCCAGCACTGCCGCCTGGACCCGGCTGCGCAGACCTAGCTTCCCCAGCAGTCTGCTGACATGGGTCTTCACCGTCGCTTCCGCCATGGACAGCCGCACCGCGATCTCGGCATTCGACAGCCCCCCGCCGAGGCAGCCGAGCACCTCGCGCTCGCGCCGGGTGAGGGAGCCCAGCAGCGCTCTGTCCGGAGCGTTGGGCGGTGGTACGGGGGCGGAGCCGGCGAACTCCGCGATCAGCCGGCGCGTCACCGCCGGGGCGATCAGACCCTCGCCGCGCGCCACCGTGCGTACCGCTTCCAGCAGACCGTGCGCCTCCGTGTCCTTCAGCAGGAAGCCGGACGCCCCGGCCCGCAGCGCGCCGAAGACGTACTCGTCCAGATCGAAGGTCGTCAGCACCAGTACGTCCGCCAACCGGTCACCGACCACCTGTCTCGTCGCGGACACCCCGTCCAGCCGGGGCATCTGGATGTCCATCAGCACCAGGTCCGGGCGCAGTTCACGGGCCAGCCGCACCGCCTCCTCCCCGTCGCCGGCCTCCCCGACGACCTCGATGTCGGGTGCGCTGCCCAGGATGAGCACCAGCCCCGCACGCACGGCCGACTGGTCCTCGGCGACCAGAACCCGGATGGTCATGCCCTCACGCTTCCTTCCCCGACGGGCAGCTCCGCCCGTACACGCCAGATCTTCGTCCCGCTCCCGGTGGACACCGGCCCCGCCTCGATCTCCCCGCCGAGCAGCGCCACCCGCTCCTGCATGCCGACCAGCCCGGCCCCCGAACCGGGTGCGCGCGGACCGGGGCGGCTCCCCAGAGCGCTGGTGACCTCCACCGTCAGCCGCTGCCCGGCCTGCCCCAGCCGGACCGTGACCTGTCCTGGCCCGGCATGCTTGAGCGCGTTCGTCAGGGACTCCTGGACGATGCGGTACGCCGCCAGCTCGACCGGCGCGGGGAGCGGGCCCGGGGCGGTGCGCGAGTCCTCCAGCACACAGGTGAGCCCGCTGGACGCGGCGTTCGTACGGTGCTGCTCGATCAGGGCGTCCAGCGAACCGAGCGTCGGTGAGCTGCTGGGCTCCGGATCCGCCCCGCCGGCGCGCAGCAGCCCGATCAGACGGCGCATTTCGGCCAGACCGTCGACGCTGTTCTCCCGGATGACGCCCAGGGCGTTCCTGGAGGTCTCGGGGTCGTCGATGGAGAGCGCGGCGGTGGAGTGGATGGCGATCGCGGAGAGGTGGTTGGCCACCATGTCGTGCAGCTCGCGCGCCATCCGGGCGCGTTCGGCGGTCACCGCCTGCGCCCGGTCCATCTCGGCCAGCAGAGCCGTCTGATCGGCGCGCAGCCGCGCCGTCTCGGCGGCGTCGCGGTGGTTGCGCACGCTGACGCCGGTCAGGGCGGGCACGAACGAGACCAGTCCGGTGACGATGCCGATCAGCAGCGCCTCTGCGCTGCGGAACCACGCCAGGAAACCGATCGTGACCGTGACCGTGATCAGGAAGGTGGTCACCGGGATCCGCCGCGCGGCAGCCGGGGTGCCGTACAGCACGGCCGCGTACATGACGTCGGTGTACAGGAGCACGGTCGCCAGGTTCCCGGGCGTGAACTGGTCCATGATCAGCGCGAGGGTGCCGATGACCAGGGCGGTCTGCGGTGCGCTTCTGCGCAGCAGCGCCAGCACCGACATCACTGCCAGCGGGACCAGGGCGATCCAGGGAGCGTCGAGGACCCTGCCGTTCTGCATATGCAGACCGAGCAGCCAGAGCACCACTCCGCCGAGCAGTCCGACGACCCCGATGAGGGCGTCGTCGCGGTGGGGGCGGGGAGGAGAGAACACCCTCATATCCAACACGGCGGGGCGCCCCGGCACGTCGGTACGGGGAGTGAGCCGCGAGTACATCGAAGGATGCAGTGCCGGTTCGTCACTCCGGGCGACGATCGCGGGCGCCGCGGCGGGGACGCTGGAGGGGAGCGAAAGGAGCCGGACCGTGATCGTCACACTGATCGTTCTCTGCGAGATCGCCTTCTGGGTGCTGCTGGCCGTGGGGCTCGCGCTGCGCTACGTGGCGCGGAAGCCGCGGCTCGGGGGAGCGGTGCTGCTGTGCGAGCCGCTGCTGGAGGTGATCCTGCTGGTGGTGACGGCCGTCGACCTGAAGAACGGCGCCGCTCCGGACTGGAAGCACGGCCTCGCCGCCGTGTACATCGGCTTCACCGTGGGCCTCGGCCACTCCACCATCCGGTGGGTCGACGCCCGGGTCGCCCACCGGTTCGCGGGCGGCCCGCCCCCGGTGAAGCCGCCGAAGTACGGGATGGCGCGGGCGGTGCACGAGTGGCGGGTGGCCGGGCGGTGGACGCTGGCGGCGGTGACGGCGCTGGCGCTGCTCCAGGGAGCGGTCTGGTACGTGGGCGGCGACGGGGATGTGGCGTCGCTGCAGTCCTGGCAGCGCACGATGCTGTTCGTGATCGGGATCAACCTGGTGATCGCGGCGAGCTACACGGTGTTCCCGAAGCGGGATCCCGGGCGGGATGCGAAGCGGGGCCGGGAGAAGGTGCCGGGCCCGCCCGGCTGACGGTCCGTCCTCAATCGCCGGACGGGCTCGAGAGTGCCGGGCGGGCTTGAGGGGCTGTACGGCTTGGAGGGGCCGGGCGGGCTTGTCCTTCTACCGCTCGCCACCCGGCACCCACAGCACGTCGCCGAGCTCCTTGTTCGCCACCCGGGCGAGGATGAACAGCAGGTCGGAGAGCCGGTTGAGGTAGGTCGCCGTCAGCGGGTTCATCACCTCGCCGTGCTCCTCGAACGCCGCCCAGGTGGACCTCTCCGCGCGCCGTACCACCGTGCACGCCTGGTGCAGCAGCGCGGCACCGGGCGTGCCACCCGGCAGGATGAAGCTGCGGAGCTTCTCCGTCTGCTCCAGGAAGTGGTCGCAGTCCGCCTCCAGCTTGTCGATGTAGGACTGCTCGACCCGCAGCGGCGGGTACTTCGGTTCCTCGACGACCGGTGTCGACAGGTCCGCGCCCACGTCGAACAGGTCGTTCTGCACGCGGACGAGGACCTTCACGACATCGTCGGTGAGCTGCCCGAGCGCGATCGCCGTACCGATGGCCGCGTTGGCCTCGTTGGCGTCGGCGTAGGCGGAGATCCGCAGATCGGTCTTGGCGGTCCGGCTCATGTCGCCGAGGGCGGTGGTGCCCTGGTCGCCGGTGCGGGTGTAGATGCGCGTCAGATTGACCATGCGGTCAGCCTAGTTAGGCGCCCGCCTTCCTGAAGACGCGTGTGCCCACTGTCACGGCCAGTGCCGCGAACCCGAGGGCGACCAGGACCCCGTACAGCATGTGCGTGGTGGCGTACGAGCCGATGTACGCGTCCCGCACAGCGTCCACGAGATAGCGGAACGGCGTGAAGTGGGAGAGCACGTCCAGCCACTTCGGGCCCAGCGTCATCGGCAGCATCAGCCCGGACAGCAGCATGGCCGGCATGGTGACCGAGTTGATCACCGGTCCGAACTCCTGCGGGGTGCTGACCTTCATGGCCAGGGCGTACGACAGAGAGGCCAGCGAGACCGTCAGCAGACCGACGAACGCGAAGCCGATCAGCACTCCGGCGAGCGGTGCCCGCAGGCCCATGACCAGGGCGGCCAGGACCAGCAGCAAGGCCTGGAACATGAACAGCAGCGTGTCCCGCAGCACCCGCCCGAGCAGCAGGGCCAGCCGGCTGACCGGAGTCACCCGCATCCGCTCCACCACGCCGGTCGATTTGTCGATGATGATGGCGAATCCGCAGAACGAGGCGCCGAAGAGGCCGAGCTGGAGCAGCAGGCCCGGGACCAGGATCTGCCAGGAGTCCCCGGACCGGCCGAGCGGCAGACCGGTCAGCAGCGGGCCGAACAGGAGCAGGTACAGCAGCGGCATGAGGACGCCGAAGAGGATCTGGAACTTCGAGCGCAGGGTCTGCCGGGCGTAGCGCTCGAAGACGAGCGCGGTGTCGTGGAGAAGCATCGGTCCGATTCCTAGACGGTGACGGGAGCGGCATCGGGGGCGGCGGGGGCGCGCCCGGTGATCGCGAGGAAGGCCTCCTGGAGCGAGGCGGTGGCGGAGCCCGTGTACCGGGTCTTCAGCTCGGCCGGTGCGCCCTCCGCCGCCACCAGGCCGCCGTCGATCACGACCAGCCGGTCGGCGAGCGCGTCCGCCTCGTCGAGGTAGTGGGTGGTGAGCACGACGGTCGTGCCGGACTCGTCGCGCAGCCGCCGCACCAGGTCCCACAGATCGGCGCGGCTGCCCGGGTCGAGCCCGGTGGTCGGCTCGTCGAGGAAGAGCAGCGGCGGCCGGTGGGTGAGCCCCATGGCGATGTCGAGCCGCCGCCGCTGGCCCCCCGAGAGCGAGGCCGTCTTCCGGTCGAGCAGCTCCGACAGTCCCAGGTCCGCGGCCAGTTCCCCGGCGCGGGCAACCGCCCGGGCCCTGCCGAGCCGGTACATCCGGCCCTGGGTGACCAGCTCCTCCCGCACGGTGGTGTGCGGGTCAAGACCACCGGACTGGGCGACGTACCCGCAGTTCTCCCGTACGCCCGCCGGGTCCGCGATCAGGTCGCAGCCCGCGACGGTGGCGACGCCGCCGGTGGGGGCGAGCAGTGTGGTGAGCATGCGCAGGGTGGTGGTCTTGCCCGCTCCGTTGGGGCCGAGCAGCCCGACGATCTCGCCGGCGGCGACGGTCAGATCGATGGACCGTACGGCTTCCACGGGGCCGGCCTTGGTGGTGAAGGTCCGGGCGAGCCCGGCGGTACTGATGATTGGCATAGCGACCACAAAAACAGAGTCAGTGAAAAATTGCAATGACACCAAATATTCAGGGACCCCAGCCGCGCTCTACGATGGGCCCATGGCTGAGGGACTCAGGGAGCGCAAGAAGCGCCAGACCAGGCAGTACCTCTCGGACGTGGCCACCGGCCTCTTCCTGGAGCGGGGATTCGACGCGGTCACGATCGCCGAGATCGCCCGCGCCGCCGACGTCTCGGTGAACACGGTCTACAACTACTTCCCGGCCAAGGAAGACCTCTTCCTCGACCGCAGCCGAGGCGTCGTCGACCGCCTCTCCCGGTACGTCCGGGGCCGGGACAAGGGGGAGTCCGCGGCCGACGCCGTCCTGCGCGAACTGCGCATCCAGGTCGAGAGCGTGTCACCCACCGTCGGCCTGATGGAGGGCTACGAGCGGTTCATGCGTGTCATCGAGGGCGCGGACAGCCTCAAGGCCCGCCTCTGGCACGTACAGCAGGAAGCCCTCCAGCATCTGGAGGGGACCCTTCAGGAGGAGTGCGGGGACGGGGACCGGACCGCGATCCTGGTGGCCGGCCAGCTCGCCTGGGTCCACGGGACGCTCATGGCGTACATCGGAGGCGAGATGGTGGCGGGCCGCAAGGCCGCCGAGGTGTCCCGCGACGCTCTCGTCCTGCTCGACGACATCGAGGACCTGCTGGGCGAAAAGGTGCTCAACTACGCCCGGCGCGCCACCGAATGACGTATCCCGGTGTGATGTCCGTCATTTGAGACGTGACGCGCATCTCTTCGCCGCCCCAGCGCCCCTCACGGGTACTAACCTCCGCCGGAGAGCATGGACGAGAACCGTTGAGAAAGCATAGGGGTGCCAACGTGGCCAGGAAGCTCGCCGTCATCGGAGCCGGACTCATGGGGTCCGGTATCGCGCAGGTCTCCGCCCAGGCGGGCTGGGACGTCGTGCTGCGCGATGTCACCGACGCGGCCCTGGCCCGGGGCCGTGACGGCATCAAGGCCTCCTACGACAAGTTCGTCTCCAAGGGCAAGCTCGCGGCGTCCGACGCCGAGTCCGCGCTCGCCCGCATCACCACGACCACCGATCTCGACGCGGTCGCCGACGCGGACGTCGTCGTCGAGGCCGTCTTCGAGAAGCTGGAGGTGAAGCACGAGATCTTCCGGGCGCTCGACAAGATCGTCCGGGACGACGCCGTGCTCGCCTCCAACACCTCCGCCATCCCGATCACCAAGATCGCGGCCGTGACGGAGCGTCCGGAGCGCGTCGTCGGTGTGCACTTCTTCTCGCCGGTCCCGATGATGCAGCTCTGCGAGCTCGTACGCGGCTACAAGACCAGCGACGAAACCCTCGCCACCGCGCGGGAGTTCGCCGAGTCGGTCGGCAAGACCTGCATCGTCGTCAACCGGGACGTGGCCGGCTTCGTCACCACCCGGCTGATCTCGGCCCTGGTCGTCGAGGCGGCCAAGCTGTACGAGTCGGGCGTCGCCTCGGCCGCGGACATCGACATCGCCTGCAAGCTGGGATTCGGTCACACCATGGGGCCGCTCGCCACCGCGGACCTGACCGGAGTCGACATCCTGCTGCACGCCACCGGCAACATCTACACCGAGTCGCAGGACGAGAAGTTCGCCGCCCCGGAGCTGATGCGCCGGATGGTCGATGCGGGTGACATCGGCCGCAAGAGCGGGCAGGGCTTCTATACCTACTGATCGTTCTCGGTTCCCGGTCGCCTGATCTGCCGTCAGTCAGGACCGGGGGCCCCGGGAGCCGCCGCCCGGGATCAGCGGATCCGCACCGGATCCACGGCGGGCCCGGGTCACTCCACGGAGTGAATTCGGTATCGGTTCGCTTACAGACGGCAACTTCCCTGTCGCTGCCACAGTCAGTTGGGGCAGAGGCAGTTTCAGACAGACGGATCTTGCCACGGAGCATCCCAGGGGAGCGCATATGCACATCAGGGGCGACCACGCCGAGCTGGTCGTCGGGGGCCGCCTCGACGTCCGAAGCGCGGCGGACGCCCGTACGGTCCTGCACTCGGCCCTCGACGACGGAGTCGGCGATCTGGTGCTGGACCTGACCGAGCTGGATTCATGGGATGCCACCGGACTCGGTGTCATCATGGGCGCGCACAGACGGGCCGGACGGGCCGGACGGCGGCTGGTGCTGCGCGGTGTGCCGCCGCAGATGCAACGCCTTCTGGTGGCCACCAGACTGCACCGCATCCTGGCCATCGAGGGCGGAATCGCGGCAGACTCGCTGCCACGCGTCTGAGGGCCCCGGCGGCGCCGGGTGCCCCTTCGGCTCTCCGGGCCGAAGCCGCACAATCCTCACGAGACCGTGATCTGTCGGGCGGCGCGGCACCCCGGATGTTCGTAGATACTGTGCGAAGGTTTAGGGTTCGGCCGTCTGCCGATAGACGGACCCACCTGGCTGACACCGGACCGGAAGCGACTGCTGGACGTGTGAGGCCGGAGGGTCAACCGTGCTCGACGCGTCTTGGGGGCTTTGGCGATGGACCCGACACACCGGGGGCCGGAAGAGTACGGCCACGACAGGAACGGCTCCGCACAGGACGCCGGCCGGCGGCGCGCTTCCCGCGATCCGCTGACTCCCGATTTCGGTCAGCAAACGCCGCAACAGGCCCGCGTCGTCGCGCTCATATCGGGCGACCTCCTGCTGACGGTCAACCCCGTCGACGGCAGCGAGGTCGAACCGTGCCCGCCGGGTGAGCAGCCGGCCGAACCGGTCCGGCGCACCCCGGCCGAACGCGCCGACCGCGAACGCGCCGCCGCACCCCCCGTGCCGCCCGGCCCGCCCGCCCTCCAGCTGCCCCTCCTGGAGCGCGAGGACGAACGCGAGCGGCTGGTGCGGCTGCTGGCCCGCGGCCGCTCGGTACGGCTCAGCGGACCGGCCGGATCCGGCCGAACCGCACTCCTCGACGCGGTCGCCGCCGACTGCGCGCAGCTGGCACCGGACGGTGTCGTACGGCTCAGCGGCTACAAGCGGACCGTCACCGATCTGCTGTACGGACTCTTCGAAGCCGTCCACCACGCACCGCTGCACCGCCCGGCCCGGGCCCTGCTGCTGGAGAAGCTGCGCACCACCGGCGCCGTCGTCGTCCTCGACGACCTGGAGTTCGGCGGCGCCGCGCTGGACGAACTCCTCGACGCCACGCCCGAATGCGCCTTCCTGCTCGCCGCGACGCCCGATGTCGCCGCACCGGACCCCGACTCCCACCTCGAAGAGGTATTCCTCGGCGGACTCGACCGCGGCGCCTCGGCCGGCCTGATGGAGCGGGTGGTCGAACGGCCGCTCACCGAGGAGGAGGCCAACTGGGCGGGCGACCTCTGGTTCGAGTCCGAGGGTCTTCCGCTGCGCTTCGTCCAGGCCGGGGCCCTGCTCCGCCAGCGCGACCTGCTGCGCACCGACCCCACCGCGTACGACGAGTACGGCTATCTCGACGGCCGGCCCGCCGAGGCGCCGCTGCCGGCCGAGACCTCCGACCTGCCGCTGCCCAGCCTCGGCGAGGGCGCCGCGCCCGCCGCGCTGCTCGCCTCACGGCTGAGCGGGGCCGCGCGCGACACCCTGCGCTTCGCGGTGGCGCTCGGCGGCGAGGTGCCGCACCAGGCGCATCTGCCGGCGCTCGTGGGGGACACCCACGCCGATGCCGCGCTCGGCGAACTCGCCGGCTGCGGGCTGCTCTCCCCGGCCGGGTCCCGGTACCGGCTGGCCGCCGGAGTGGTCGCCCAGCTGGAGGCCGCCGGATACGCCGACGATGCCACCGGCCGGGCCCGTGCCGCCGCCCAGCACTACGCCTGGTGGGCCGGCCATCCCTCGGTGACCCCCGCCCGCGCGGTCGCCGAGGCCGACGCGATCGTCGCGGCGATGGCACAGCTGGTGCCGGGGGACGGGGCCGGACAGACCAGCGTCGCCGTGCTGCTGGCCCGCAGCGCCTCGCCCGCGTTCGCGGCCGGGCTGCACTGGAGTGCCTGGGAGAAGTCCCTGCGGATCGGCCAGGAGGCGGCACGGATCGCCGGCGAGGTCGCCGAAGAGGCCTACTTCCACCACGAGCTGGGCGTACTCGCGCTCTGCAGCGGCAATCCGGACCGGGCCCGGGCCGAGCTGGAGACCTCCATCAGCATGCGCGGGGCGCTCGCCGACAAGCCGGGCGCGGTGGCGGGGCGCCGGGCGCTCGCGCTGGTCGACGACCTTTCCGGCGCGGTGGCGGCCGGCGGTGTCCCGGTGGACGAGGAGCTGCCGGCGGGCCGCTTCGAGGCGCCGGCACCCAGCGGCCCGACGGTCGGCATACCGGCCTCGATGCCGCGTCCGTACGCGGACGACACCGCCGTCGTGTCCCGGCAGGCCGCTCCGAAGGGAGCCGGCGGGCCGGGTGGCCGCTCGGCGGTACTGGGCGGTGCCCGGCGCAATCTGGTCGCCGCGGGTGCGGGTGTGCTGCTGGCCGGTGTGCTCGGCACGGTGGTGACGCTCGGGCTGACGTCGAACAGCGATCCGCAGGATGATCCCGGGGTCTCGAGCGACCAGTCGGTGACCGACGACGGTGACGACAGCGAGAACCAGCCGCCGGCCGATGAGCCGGCGGACGACACGGTGCCGTCCGCTCCGGCGTCGAGCGCCACGTCGTCCACGCCGGGGCCGACGGGCAGCGAGTCCGCGCCGGCCGGGAGCGGGGCGCCGTCCTCGGGCGCGAGTGAGCCGCAGGACAGCCCGTCGTCCACGGGGAAGCCGTCGAGCGGCAAGCCGAGTCCGTCGCGCTCCACGTCCAAGTCGCCCTCGCCGACGAAGTCGGATCCGCCGCCGACGAGTCCTTCGCCGAGTCCGTCGGACACGGATCCGGATCCGGATCCGTCGGACTCGCCCACGGATCCGGGTCCGGAGGAGCCGAGTTCGCCCGATATGTCGGACTCGGCGAGTGGGGTGGCGGGGAGCCCGTCGGTGAGCTGAGCGGGGCGCCCCGGCGGGCGCCCCGCGCCTTGTCCTCAATCGCCGGACGGGCTTGATGTGTGCGCCCGTCCGGCAGGCACCCCGCTCACCGGGACG